>NZ_JBFRKT010000020.1:0-58489 GCF_041469545.1 Vibrio sp. 10N.286.49.C3 | reverse complement strand
TCGATAAAAATCATAACGCCGCAATAACACGTTTACTACGACACAGACTTAGCTGAATTTTACCGCCTTAATCACTGCAACTAAAGGCAAACCTTGAATGCCGAATGTAGTAAATCGTGTTGATTGCTTTGTTAGGCGAATTTCTTAATTGGCAAATGGATAAAAGCTCAATTCATTGTAAATTTTACTATTATCACCAGTTCTAATTGTTGATAAAAACACTGGAGCCTTTGTAAAACTATCCCAAGAAAAACTATTAGGGCTATTTTTAGTAACGGTATTACCAAATAAGTCATATCCTTTTTCATAGTAACAACGTTCGATATCACTTCTTGTGTTTTCCGAACTGAAGCAACTAGCTTCATTTACAATAGGTACCTTTAAACCAACCAAAATAACTTTAGCTTCATTAGCATTAATTGATAAAGGTAGTGATAACGGGTCAAGTTTACGATTAAATATACCTAAATTCATATCACTATAAGTGATAAAACCACCATTATCAGAGAATAATTTTGTATCAATATCCTTTATAGTTACAGTTCGGTCAAGACTATTATAAGCAGTAATCTTCCAAAAGAATGGACCTGATATTTTTAATTTTTCATCAGATATTCCATCTTCAAAATTATAGTATTGCTTTAAAGGCACACTGGTTAATATCGAAGATACTTCCAATTCTAACTGATCACTTTCTGGCATAAATTGATGATATGCAGTGATTGAGGCAACAATTAAACCTAAGATACCAATAACTGAATTTATTGTTTCATGCTTGCCCATTACTACTCCTATAAAGTATTACGCCGATTCGCCTAACAGCTCTTAGACAGAAAAATTCTGCATTTAAATGTAGAATTTTTCTATCTAGTATCTTGATGAAGTTAACCATACCCCGTTTTTATGAAAACTAACAGCAACTTAAGCACTACGAGCATCTGCCTGAATCCCAAAATACAGATTTTTTCTATATAGCATGAATTGATGTGCCAAACTGAAACTCATGTATATATAACCAGTTAAAATTAAAATGCAAAAATCACCATTTCTAGCCTACATACAAGAGTATATGTTGGGGAGACACTATGCTCTTCGTACTACACAGGCGTACATTTATTGGATTCACCAGTACATTCTTTATCATAATAAAAAGCATCCCAGAAGTTTGACTTCAAGGCATGTAGAAGACTTCTTGACGCACTTAGTTGTTGATAGGAAGTCAGCACAGAAAACGCAGAGCCTAGCCCTCAATGCGATAGTCTTTTTATACAAAGAAATCATCCAAGAACCCATTGAACTTGATATGCAGTTTCGCCGTTCAGACAAATCCCGAAAGTTGCCAACGGTTATGACTCCAGAAGAAATTGGCAGGTTCTTTAACCACTGCTCACCTAACTTCAAATTACCTTACCAATTAATGTATGGGTCAGGCCTACGGTTGATGGAGTGTCTACGCTTACGAATGCAAGACATCGACTATGACTACAAATCAGTGCGAGTGTGGCAAGGAAAAGGAGGAAAGAACCGTATAGTGACAATAGCCCCCGAGCTTTTTCCCGCAATCAAGTTACAACAACAGAAATCCGCAGAATACTATCAGCAAGATATACATGATAAAGCTTTTTCTGGCGTATACCTGCCCGACTCTCTAGCTAAAAAATACCCGAGTGCAGAAAGAAGCTTAAATTGGCAATTTCTTTTTCCTTCTGCTCGTCTGGCCCCCGATTTACGAACAGGTGAATTACGTAGGCATCATATTCATCCAACAGCGCTACAAAAACACATTAAGGTCGCTAGCCAAAAAGCCGACATTGAGAAAAACATTTCCTGCCACACTTTAAGGCATTCATTTGCGACGCACCTTCTTCAAAGCGGTGCTGATATTAGAACAGTTCAAGAACAGCTTGGACATACCGATCTAAAAACAACGCAAATATATACTCACATCATAGATAGAGGAGCCAACGGCGTAATTAGTCCACTATCAAGAATATTCGTTAAGTAATTGTCGGGGAATCTCGGGTTCCGAGGTTTCGTAAACTTAGCGGCTAACCACTCACTTACATACCTTTACTTAACAAACCAGGAAACTTGCTAAATTAAATGGTGACTTTTACTTATCGCTCTAGCCGTAACTTCCGTATTGTTACGCGCCATCAATGATATACATAAGGAAATGCAAATGAAGCGAATTGAGCAACTACCAATGCCACCCACTTCTGGTGTTTTAGGACATGTGAGCTATTTAAAAAAGTCCAATGTTCATCAACAAATGTTGTGTTGGATTAAAGAGTACGGTGCTCATTTCCGTTTAAAGCTAGGCTTGAAGGATGTACTTGTATTGTCTGATGCAGCTCAAATCAAGTCCGTGCTAAAGTCTCGACCTGAGGAGTTTCGCCGCCTAAAGAATATCGAGAGTGTCTTTGATGAAGCTGGGCTTAATGGCGTATTCTCTGCTGAAGAGGAACGTTGGAAGCATCAACGAAAATTAACAGAACCTATGTTTCAGCCGGGTCATCTGAAAAATTTTCACCCTCAGCTAAGTGTGATTACGGAGCGTTTGGGAAAGCACCTTGAAATGCTAGCGGAATCAGGAGAAGTGGTCGAACTCGTAGCAGAGTTTAAAAAATACACGGTTGATGTAACATCTCTGCTAGCGTTCGGGGAAGACTTTAACTCTATAGAACAAACAACTGTGCCACTAAGTAAAAGCTTACAAAACGTATTTCCGGTAATAAATCAACGCTGTAGTTCTCCAATTCCATTGTGGCGTTTTTTCAAAACGAAAAAAGACAAGCTGTTTGATACCAGTTTGGAAGACATAGGGCATTTCGTTTATGGGTGTATTGAAAAACAACGCGCTCGTCTGGTTCACGAACCAGCCCTTAAAGACTCACCAGAGAACATGCTGCAAATCATGTTATTGGAACAAGAACAAGATTCCTCATTAACTGACCAAGATATTGTTGCAAATGCTATTACCCTTCTATTAGCAGGTGAAGATACCACAGCGAATACACTGGCATGGATGGCATTCTTAGTCAGCGGCAATCGCAGTAGTGAGTTGGCCTTACAAGATGAACTTGACGCCCTAGGGAAGAGAAAAGTCTTAGAATGGCCGCTTCCTCGAACACCTTATATGACAGCGGTGATGTATGAAGCCATGCGATTAAAGCCGGTAGCACCACAACTTTATTTGGAACCCACACGAGACACTCAGATTGGTGACATCGAAGTAAAAAAAGGCACGCCTGTTTTTGTAATGCTACACGCGAATGGTTTTGACCCTGATTTATTTGAAGATCCAACAACGTTTAACCCGAATCGTTGGGTAGAAAAAGATGGCGCTTCCTTCTCTAACCTTCAGCCGTTTGGTGGAGGAGCAAGGCTATGCCCTGGACGCTCATTGGCCATGATGGAAATTAAACTCGCCTTTCATACATTGTTTAAAGAATTCAGCATTGAGCCACAACAAGCCCCTGAAACTGTGGTTGAACAGTTTGCGTTCACGATGTCTCCCGTTGGGTTTAATGTAAAAATAACCAAGCGAAGCTAGCTTACAAATAGACCTATCGAGAGCCAATGATAGAGCCGAACTATCGGCTCTTTTCGTCTATTTCAACTCATCCAACACTTCATAGCATTCCGTGTCTATTTTCAGATAAGTACCTTGATCTAAAGCTATCGTATGAAATTCTGGGTCACCCACATCATTAACCAAATTGACTTCAAGCCAAATTTTGCCAAATTCATCGATATACCAAACTCGCCACAAAAGATTAGACTGTACAAGCAGCTGATAAAGCTTGTAGGTCATATACAAGTCTGAACCCGCTTTCTGTGATGCTTCAATGAGATCATCAGGAATACTAACGACTTGAACTAAATAATTCACTTCAATCATAAAGCCTCAAATTATTAAATTACAAAAAAACAAGTTACAACAAAACCCAGTGAGAGACATGCTTTCCACCGCCTATCTCTAACACTCTATAGATACTCTTTAATGGCAGAGATGCCATGCCAAGTGTCGTCTATTCGTATATTTTCCCATTATGCTTCAGCCAGCCATGAGCATGGTGATTCCGAGGGTCTTTGTGGGTCCAGTGCATCACGCCACCTTTCTTGTTCCATTCATACTCCCCATAAAATTCAACTCTATCGCCCTTTCTCAATCCCTGAATACGAGGAGCTAAATCAATATTATGTGCCACCAGCAAAGTTTGTCCGCTGTCGAGCCTTAAGATAAACTTCTGATGTCGAGAGCCTTTATTATCGTCTGGAAGCAATCGTGAAACTAAACCCGACCCACGTACTTGAACATCACTTTGGTGATTTTGGTAAGCTTGCTTAAGTCGCGCATCATTGGCCTGAACATGGCTGACACCAAAGCAGAGCAATACCAAAAATAGAGTAATAAACTTTTTCATTCCTTTTATTCCTTTCTTTTCCATACAGAGATATCCATTGAGGCTACAAATCTACGTAAGTATCAATTTAACGATGCTTATACTGAGTTGGGCAATAACCTCTAGATACATCTGACCTACGAAGTTTTACGTGCTTGGTAGAGCGCCCAGAAACGCGAGTACGCCACAACTTGAAACTGCCAAGCTTCAAACGACTGCGCATCAAGAGAATCACCTCTGATTCATTTAAACCAAATTGCAGTTCTATTGCTTCAAACGGCGTTCTGTCTTCCCACGCCATTTCAATAATTCTTGATTCAGTCTCTTTAGATAACATCATTACCTGCTCATCTTCAATTAAATGAACAGAATTACGTTCCTTCTTGCCCATTAGATCAAAGACTTATCGCTTAAATTGAAAAAACCCAACATCCAAAAAGCAACGGCAGAATTACTAATCCATCAAGTCATCAAGTCATCAAGTCATCAAGTCATCAAGTCAGTTTATGGCTAAAGATTAAAACAGGATGCCGAAGATGCGACATCGCAATAACCTGAACCAATACAAAGTAATTTCGAAAAACGTAAAACCACAAACCACACTAGTTCGATTTGTAACCACTTATTACATTGAATTTTTAGATAAATTTCTATCCCAATATTATACTGAACGGTGGTCACATTACGCCATATTTATCATAGGTAATACGACCACCCACCCTCTTATTCATCACATTTTGGAATGCCAAAATCATTCAATTGAACTCATCAACACAGCTTATTGATTAAGCAATTGAACTCATAACGTAGACCCTGTACGCTTACACTATGCACACGGTTACTTAATGGAGATCACAATGAACGAACTACTGACAAGCGCCATGGAACAGAAACAACGAACAACAGTGACCAGTTTATTCGCAAGGAATGGATTTAAGATCGCAGCCACTGATTTTGATGATGTGACTTTTGAACGTGAAAGCGTATTGGTCAATGTTCGATTCGATGCATCTTCCAACGTCGAATCGATTTCGGTTCTTAACGACTAACGAGAGACTCGATGCAAGCAGGTCGCTAGAATGATTGAATGAACAACATTCGGCTCATTTTAGCGCATCTTGCTAGCTGTCCTTTGCTACTTCATCACCATCCTCTCTTCCAAAAGCCACCGAGTGACAATTAGGCCAATAACTCGCAATTCCATGAGCTTGGCTTATATTTATTAATACCCTTTGAACAAAAATTCGAAATGATGCCTATGTTCCTAACTCGGTTAATTTATGTCAGTACACTTTCCGAATGTTGTGATTCCAAAGCACTGGATGAAATACTCACTATCTCACGAGACCACAATCGGCAGAGCCATCTAACAGGGCTTCTCAGTCATAATCAAAAGTACTTTCTTCAATGCATTGAAGGCTCTAGGGAGGCGGTAAACCATACCTACAATCACATCCTAAACGATAAGCGGCACGAGAGAGTGACCATACTGTATTTTAAGGAAGTTGATTGTCGAGAGTTTGGAGATTGGTCAATGGGAGACATTCCGCAGTCTAATTTGACTGAACTGTTGAACTTACAATTTTCGACTTCGGATCAATTTAACCCATACGAAATGTCTGGCGAAAGTGCTTATAAAATGCTTTTAGAGTTAAAGCAAAATCTGCCGTCTGAGTGACCTAATTTTCAAACGGCAAGCCTTAGAACGATGATGTCGATTCAAGGGTAAGTAATCCTCTTTCAAGCCCGAGTTCATACTCGGGCTATTCGTTCAAAAATCCCAGTCATCGTCTTCGGTCGCGACAGCTTTACCTATGACATAAGAAGATCCAGAACCAGAAAAGAAGTCATGATTTTCGTCAGCATTTGGCGACAGGGCGGCCATGATAGCAGGGTTAACCTGACACAACTCATCCGGGAACAATGCTTCAAACCCGAGATTCATCAATGCTTTGTTGGCATTGTAATGTAGAAAATGCTTCACATCTTCAGTTAAGCCAACAGGATCATAAAGCGATTCGGTATATTGTGTTTCGATTTCATAAAGAGAGAACATTAATGAATAAGCTTCATCCTTAACTCTCGCCTGTTCTTCCTCACTAAGAGATTGGTAAGCGAGTTGAAATTTGTATCCAATGTAGTAACCATGAATCGCCTCATCACGAATAATCAGACGGATCAAATCCGCTGTATTGGTCAGTTTTGCCCGACTCGACCAATGCATGGGTAGATAAAAACCAGAATAGAATAAGAAACTCTCTAGAAAAACACTGGCCACTTTTTTCTTTAGCGGATCGCCTTCAGCCAAATAATCATCGAGGACAATCTGTGCTTTTTTCTGTAACAGAGGGTTCTCTTCAGCCCAGCGAAACGCTTCATCAATTTGCGGCGTAGTACACAAAGTTGAGAAGACCGATGAGTAGCTACGAGCATGAACTGCCTCCATAAAAGCGATGTTAGTTAATACCGCTTCTTCATGAGGTGTTCTCGCATCTTCCATCAAGGCTGGCGCACCCACCGTATTCTGAATCGTGTCGAGTAACGTTAAACCGGTAAAAACTCTAATCGTTAGCGTTTGCTCTTCTTCAGTTAGTTGCTTCCATGTTTGAATATCATTGGATAAAGGTACCTTTTCAGGCAGCCAAAAATTAACCGTCAGGCGATTCCAAATCTCTAGATCTTTACCATCAATCATACGATTCCAGTTAATCGCTTGAACAGGTCCGGATTCCATTTTTTTCATTGCGTTTATCCCTTTATTACAGTGAGCACGACACGCACCCTTCGACTTGAGTACCTTCTAATGCTTTCTGTCGCATTCGGATGTAGTAAAGCGTTTTAATTTTCTTTTTCCATGCGTAGATCTGAGCTTTGTTGATATCTCTCGTCGTTACCTCATCGTCAAAAAACAAAGTTAATGAAAGGCCTTGATCAACATGTTCGGTGGCCGCTGCATAGACATCGATTATTGCCTTAGGGCCTATGGAAAAGGCATCACGGAAGTACTCTAAATTGGAGTTATTCAAATACGGCGCAGGGAAGTAAACTCGCCCAATTTTACCCTCTTTTCTTATCTCCACTTTAGCGGTAACGGGATGAATAGAAGCGGTAGAGTCGTTGATATAGCTAATTGAGCCTGTAGGAGGAATGGCCTGTAAGTATCGGTTGTATAGCCCTGAGCTCATGACGAGTTGTTTCAATTCGCTCCACTCAGACACGGTGGGTATTCGTATATCTAAACGGCTAAAGAGATCTTGGACCACGTCCAATTTTGGCGAGAAATCCTGCTGCAAATATTTGTCGAAGAAAGACCCATCACTGTAACTAGAATCTTCGAACCCTTTGAACGTACTCTTTTTCTCTTGTGCCAACTTATTGGAAGCCGCGAGACAGTGATATAAGACACAGGCAAAATAACTGCTGGTGAAATCAATGGCCTCAGGTGAATCATAGTGAATGCGTTCTCGAGCCAAAAAACCATGCAAGTTCATCTGACCTAAACCGATAGCATGACTTTCATCGTTGCCCTTTCTTATCGAAGGAACACTGTTGATTGCGCTCATCTCTGACACTGCATTTAATGCTCGAATTGCGGTATCAACGGTTTGAGATAGTCGACCTCCATCCAAGGCTTTGGCAATGTTGATCGAGCCTAAATTGCACGAAATATCTCGCCCGACATGACTATAGTTCAAGTCATCATCATAATTTGACGCCTCGTTGACCTGCAATATTTCAGAACACAAGTTAGACATATTTACACGCCCCTGAATGGGGTTAGCCTGATTAACCGTATCTTCGAACATAATGTATGGATAGCCCGACTCAAATTGGATCTCGGCAAGCGTTTGGAAAAGCCCTCTTGCACTCATTTTCCCTTTGCGGATCCTCGGGTCATCCACCATTCCATGGTACTTCTCCGTCACGCAAATTTCAGAGAAAGGTACGCCATACACTCGCTCAACATCATGAGGAGAAAACAAGTACATATCTTTGTTTTGCTTGGCTAATTCCAAAGTAATATCGGGAATGACAACACCAAGGCTCAAGGTCTTAATTCTAATTTTCTCATCGGCATTTTCTCTTTTTGTATCAAGAAATTGCATGATGTCTGGATGATGAACATTGAGATAGACAGCGCCGGCGCCTTGCCTAGACCCCAATTGGTTTGCATACGAGAAACTGTCTTCAAGCAATTTCATCACAGGGACGACACCTGAACTTTGATTTAAGATCCCCTTAATGGGCGCACCTTGCTCTCTTAAATTCGTCAGAAGTAAAGCAACACCACCGCCACGACGTGAGAGTTGCAACGATGAGTTAATCGCACGACCGATGCTCTCCATATTGTCTTCAATTCTCAACAAAAAGCAGGAGATCAATTCACCACGGCTCTTTTTGCCGGAGTTAATAAAAGTGGGCGTAGCCGGTTGAAAGCGCTGATGAATGATTTCTTCCATTAGTGCCAGTGCAAATTCACAGTCACCACGAGCCAGTAACAGTGCAGTCATAACCACTCGGTCTTCGAACCTTTCTAAATATCGCTTACCATCACGAGTTTTCAATGCATAGGAAGTAAAAAACTTATAAGCACCTAAGAACGTTCGGAATCGAAATTTGGCTTGATAGGCGTTTGCCCAGATTTGATGAAGAAAACTGCGATCATATTGCTCAATAACTTGAGCCTCGTAATATCCCTCTCTAAGCAAATAGTCGATCTTCTCGTCTAAATTATGAAAGAAAACGGTATTTTGATTAACGTGTTGTAAGAAAAACTGTCGAGCCGCTTGCTTGTCTGCCTCAAACTGAATCGTCCCTTGTTCATCAAGTAGATTCAACATTGCGTTTAAAGCATGGTAGTCAAGGGACTCGTTCTCAAAGTGGTTATCCATGATGTTTCCAAAATTGTTCTAACCCATTTGTCACGATATCAATATCGCTCTGGGTTCCAGATAGTTCGAAACGATACAACAGCGGCACATTGCATTTTTCAGCGACAATGGCACCTCCGCGAGCAAAAAGAGCTCCAAAGTTTCGATTTCCCGATGCAATCACACCTTTAATCAATGCTCGATTATTCGGGTTATTCAAAAGACTTATAACGGAGTTAGGCACAGCGCCTCGCCCCTCACCATCAGCATAAGTCGGGCATATGAGTACGAATGGTTGCTCAATCTCTAGCGTCCTTTCATTGGCCTCAGTAGGAAGCCTGATCGCAGGTAATCCTAGCTGTTCAACAAACCGCTTCGTATTCCCTGAGGCGCTAGAATAGTAAACAATCATTAACCTAACGCGCTGATCATGTCAGGTCTAAAACCGGACCAATGGCGGTCATTGGCGACAACCACGGGAGCTTGTCGATAACCCATTGATTGAACTCTTTCCATTGCGATTTCGTCGCACGTTAAATCAACAACTGTATGCTCAATACCTTTGCTCTGTAACGCCTTAACCGTTGCTGTGCATTGCACACACTGTGGCTTGGAATAAACGATGACATCCATATTATACAACCTCAATTAAATCTTAATGATAATCATTATTAATAAATAATGGCACATATAGTATTTGGGATTTATGTTTTGTCAACATATTGATCCCCGACCTAAAGACCATAGACAATACATGGTTGATATGCAAATGATAATCAATATCATCTATTATCACCAGTCAAATATGGAGCAGTAAGGTGAGTATTTCGAGTTCCGGTTCTAATGACATATCCATACATGATATGGAGTGGCAAGGCGTTACGTTAAGTGAAAGTGCCGCAAACAGAATTTCCCAGTTATCACATGGGCAAAAGCACTTCCACCTCACGGTTAAGTCCTCTGGCTGTACGGGGTTTGCATATGAAGTGGCGCTGATCGATTCGCCATCCGATGACGACATCAAGTACGAATCACATGACGTCATTTTCTATATTGCACTCAAAGCCCTACCTATGATCGATGGCACAGAGATCGACTTTGTGCGTCAGGGTTTAAACAGTAATTTTGTATACAATAATCCCAAAGTGAAGAACCTTTGTGGATGTGGCGAGAGTTTTGGAGTTTAACCATGTGCGCATTAGAAACGCAGTCTGAAGCTAAAACGCTACTTGACGTTGAAACGCAAACAAAAATTGAAATGCGACCAGACGCTGAAACGCGACCTGAAATTGACACGCAGCCTGAAGTTACAGAGTTACTGCACAGCAGTCACTATCGTGAAGGTTTCTACACTGATTTATCTTCAGATACTTTGTCGAAGGGAATCAACGAACAAGTCGTTCGAGCAATCTCCGCAAAACGTAACGAACCCGAATGGATGCTGGAGTTTCGTCTCAAAGCATTCCGTAAATGGCGAACAATGGAGGAACCGCATTGGTTAAAAGCCGATTATCCAGACCTAAATTACCAAGATTACAGTTACTACTCCGCACCAAGTTGCTCTAGTTGCGACAAAGATAGTTGTGATAAAGATAGTGATGATGGCTCGAATGAATTTTTAACCGAAGAAGTCGAGACAGCCTTTGAAACACTTGGGATTCCAGTTAGAGAAGGTTCTGAAATTGCTGTCGATGCAATCTTCGATTCAGTTTCCGTCACCACTACCTATCAAAACGAACTGAAAGAACTCGGAATCATCTTCTGTTCATTCAGCGAAGCTATCCAAGAATACCCTGAACTCGTGCAGCAATACCTAGGCACCGTTGTTCCACCAGAAGATAACTTCTTTGCGGCTTTGAATGCCTCTGTTGCCTCTGACGGCACTTTTGTTTACATCCCGAAAGGTGTGAGATGCCCAAGAGAACTCTCTACCTACTTTCGAATAAACCAAGCAAAAACAGGCCAGTTTGAAAGAACAATTTTAGTGGCTGATGAGGACTCATACGTCAGCTACATTGAAGGTTGCTCTGCCCCGATGAGAGATACCTATCAGCTTCACGCCGCCGTCGTAGAAGTCGTCATTCACAAGCGTGCTGAAGTTAAATATTCCACAGTGCAAAACTGGTTCTCAGGAGCAGAGGATTCACAAGGCGGCATACTCAACTTTGTAACCAAACGTGCGGTTTGCGAAGGCGAGTACAGCAAAATGTCTTGGACTCAATCAGAAACAGGTTCTGCGATAACGTGGAAGTACCCAAGCGTAATTCTCAAAGGAGACTACTCTGTTGGTGAGTTTTTCTCCGTCGCTTTAACGAATGGCGTTCAACAAGCCGATACCGGCACTAAGATGGTTCATATAGGAAAACACTCTCGCTCTACCATCATTTCAAAAGGGATTTCAGCAGGCAAAAGCCAGAACAGTTACCGAGGGCTGGTTAAAGTCACCCCTAACGCAGAAGGTGCGAGAAACTTCACTCAGTGCGATTCAATGTTAATCGGCGCTGAATGTGGGGCTCACACTTTTCCTTATATCGAAGTCAAAAACCCGTCTGCTCACGTTGAACACGAAGCGACGACCTCTCGAATTGGCCAAGATCAACTGTTTTACTGCACCCAAAGAGGGATCAGTGAAGACAACGCGATATCCATGATCGTCAATGGTTTTTGTAAAGACGTATTTTCAGAATTACCACTCGAATTCGCTGTTGAAGCGCAGAAACTTCTATCAATCAGCCTCGAGCATAGTGTGGGATAAAATGTTAGAAATTAAAAATTTACATGTCAGCGTTGAAGAAAATACTATCCTAAAAGGTATTAACCTAACTGTTAAACCTGGTGAAGTTCACGCAATTATGGGACCGAACGGTTCAGGAAAAAGTACCCTATCCGCCACACTGGCAGGCAAGGATGATTACGAGGTCGTCAGTGGTGAGATTGTTTTCAAAGGTCAAGATCTTACAGAGCTAGATCCAGAGGAAAGAGCCGGTGAAGGGGTATTTTTAGCCTTTCAGTACCCTGTCGAAATTCCAGGTGTCAGTAACAAACTCTTTCTAAATACAGCTCTCAACGAGGTTCGTGAATATCGAGGCTTAGAACCGATCGATCGTTTTGACTTTGAAGATCTATTGGAAGAAAAAGCGCAATTGTTGAAGATGCCGGAAAATTTACTCCAACGCTCTGTCAATGAGGGATTCTCTGGTGGAGAGAAAAAGCGCAATGACATTCTACAAATGGCGGTGCTCTCACCTGATCTTTGTATACTAGACGAGACCGACTCCGGTCTAGATATTGATGCTCTTAAAGCCGTCTCTGAAGGTGTAAACGCGCTACAGAATGAAAAACGAGCTTTCATTTTAGTCACGCACTATCAACGTATCCTCAATTACATCAAACCAGATTTCGTGCACGTGTTGTACCAAGGGAAAATTGTAAAATCTGGTGACCATACGTTAGCTCAAGAATTAGAAGAGAAAGGCTATGGGTGGATCATTGATGAACAATAAACATTCATTGCTTGATTCATTTGAAACCCTTGTTCGACCGCATGAGTGGCAAAAAAAACAATGGTCTAAATTGCTTGGGGTTGAGTTACCGTCCCCTCAACATGAGGACTGGAAATACACGCCTCTTGACCGATTAAACGAACTAGAGCTAAGCAGCGCACCACAGCAGTCGACAGCTAACACGCCATACAACAAATTCAGTTTAGACATTGATGCTTATCGATTAGTCTTCGTCGACGGCTTCTTTTTAGCTCGATACTCCGACTGGATTCCAAAAGTTCGAGTGACTCCCATCTGCGCGCTCTCTCCAATTGAAATCGATGAACTATCTCGTTCAATAAAGCCAGACGCTTTTACCTATATTACTGATGCTACCGCTTCAAGTGGCATATTAATCGAAGTCGAAGCGAATACGCAGATATCGAAACCTATTTATCTTCTGCATATCAATTCCGGAAAACAAGGTGATGTATCAAGCTACAGAAGCCATATTGAAGTCGCAGATCATGCGGAAGTCACCGTCATCGAACACCATGTTTCACAAGGTAGTGGTAGAGGCGTAACATTATCTCGCTTAACACAACACGTTGGTTGTGGTGCCCACTATCATCACACCAAAATTGTCGAAGAGGCCTTGAGCCAACATCACTTCGGTCACAACGATTTGGTGGTTAATGCGCATGCTAGCGCCTACTC
The DNA here is from genome assembly GCF_041469545.1 of Vibrio sp. 10N.286.49.C3. NCBI lineage: Bacteria > Pseudomonadati > Pseudomonadota > Gammaproteobacteria > Vibrionales > Vibrionaceae > Vibrio > Vibrio sp. 10N.286.49.C3. Next base: position 45,010 of record NZ_JBFRKT010000020.1, on the reverse strand, counting down.
TTGTTGCTTGCTCTACTCCGGCCAATTGATACGACATCAAGTAAGTTCAGAACTGACTGGCGAACAAGGTTTTGTCGCTATGGACAGTATTTCCCTACCTCAAGGTGAGGCAGTTTTTGATACTCGCACCTATTTGAAACACAACTCTCCCCACTGCCAAAGTGAACAAAATCATAAAACCATCGCTCGAAACCAATCTAAGTCTGTTTTCGACGGCATGATCTATGTTGACCCTACCGCGCAAAAAACAGACGGGAAAATGGACACCCACAGTCTGATTTTAGGCGATGACGCCCAGGTAAACTCTAAACCTCAATTAGAGATTTATGCCGATGATGTCAAATGCAGCCATGGTGCAACAACAGGGCAAATCGACCCAAACCAAATCAACTACTTACGCTCTAGAGGTATCCCAAAAGAACGAGCCGAGCACATGATTACCTCTGCGTTTGTCATTGACGTTACCGAGAGAATTAAACACCCCGCCCTAAGACAATCTGCGATAGATAAAATCAATGCGTCACTCAATAAAGGATGTCCAAATGATTGATTCGAGCGAAAATACAAGCCCTTGGTTTAATGACTTCCCAGCTCTAAGAACTCAAGTTTACGACAAGCCTTTGGTCTATTTAGACAGTGCTGCGACGGCCCAAACCCCTCAAGTCGTTATAGACCGCATGACTCAGTTTTATCAACATGATTATGCGAGTGTTCATCGAGGTGTCCATTACCTAAGCTCTAAAGCAACCGAAGAAATGGAACAAGTGAGAGAAAAACTTGCTCAGTTCATTTCAGCTAAATCCCGAGAAAGTATTGTTTTCACCAAAGGGACGACAGAGGCCATCAATCTCGTTGCTAATAGCTATTTACGCCCTAGGTTAAAAGCAGGTGACGAAATCATCGTGACGGAGATGGAGCATCACGCCAACCTTGTTCCTTGGCAGATGCTTTCTGAAATTTATAATGTCAACATTCGTGTTTGGCCAATGGCAAAAAATGGCTATTTGAATCTCAACGACCTTGTCTCGTTAATGAATACAAAGACAAAGCTGCTGGCGATTAGCCACGTATCGAATGTTCTAGGCCGCGTAAACCCAATTAAAACGATAGTCAAAGCTGCACATAAAGCAAAAGTCCCCGTGTTAGTCGACGGGGCTCAAGCTGTCATGCACCATAAAGTCAATGTGACGGACCTCGATTGTGATTTCTACGCCTTCTCTGGGCACAAATTGTATGGCCCGACAGGCATCGGCGTGCTTTATGCAAAAAAAATACACCTCGACAACATGGTGCCATGGGAAGGCGGCGGAGCCATGATCGATCAAGTGACACTGCCTTTAGGAACCTCGTTTGGCCAAGCTCCGTGGAAGTTCGAAGCGGGCACTCCGAATATTGCAGGCATTTTAGGTTTAGGCGCCGCTTTAGACTATATAGAAGCTATCGGCTTCAAAGAGATCTCTGACTATGAAAAAAATGTAATGAATTATTTGGTAGAGAGCATTAGACAGATACCAGCCATAGAGCTCTATGGCGATGATGATAACCGCACGGGCGTTTTGGCTTTTAATATGAAAAATCAACACTCTTTTGATGTGGGTTCATTCTTAGATAGATATGGTATTGCGATTCGTACCGGACATCTCTGCGCAATGCCCCTTATAAAACGACTCGGTCAAAACTCGCTGTGTCGCGCATCGATTGGCATGTACACAAGGCCCAAAGACATAGACGCCTTGTGCCAATCACTAAAACGAATCCACCAACTGTTAAGGTAGCTTATGTCCCCTGAAAAGCTCCAGAAAAACTTCGAGCGATGCGCTGACTGGGAAGAACGTTATATGTATTTGATAGAATTGGGGGACCGATTAGAGCCCTTCCCTGTGACAAAGATGAATAAAACACATCTTATCGCAGGCTGCCAAAGTCATGTATGGCTAGATCTTTCCGTCAGTCAACAGAACAAAATGTCGATACAAGCGACCAGCGATTCTTCATTAGTTAAAGGTTTGCTGGCATTGGTGTTGATCGCCTATAACAACCAACAACCCGCGAGCGTTCTAGAATTCGATATTAAAGACTGGTTCCGCCAGCTAGACCTAAAATCTCAGCTTAGCGCCAGTCGGAGTCAAGGTTTAGAAGCCATAATAAAACATATTCGGTGTCACGCTCGGGCTGTTTAACCTTCAATAAACAATAGCCCAGCATGATTAGATCACGACATTTTGCTTCTTCTAAAAAGCGAACATAAAAAAGCCCCAACTTAAGTTGGGGCTTCGTTCTATCTATCTATCTATAATTACAGCTTAAAACGGCTGATTTCATTTTCTAGTTCATTAGACAGTTCAGAAAGCTGAGCAGCTTGTTCTGCAGCTTGGTGCGCTTCACCTGCTAGCTCGTTAGATACGTCACGGATTCCTTCAGTGTTACGAGTAATCTCAGACGTTACTGACGCTTGCTCTTCTGCAGCAGAAGCAATTTGAGTCGCCATATCACTGATACGTTCAACAGCAGCATGAATTTGCGTTAAGCTAGCGGCCGCTGAGTTTGAATCATCAACACTTGTTTCGGCAAGCGTTCGGCTATCGTTCATGATACTTACCGCTTTGCCCGTTGTACCTTGCAGTAATTCAATCGTTTGTTGAATTTCTTGAGTTGAACCGTGTGTACGTTGGCTCAAAACTCTCACTTCATCAGCAACAACCGCAAAACCGCGACCTTGTTCGCCAGCACGGGCAGCTTCAATCGCCGCGTTAAGTGCAAGTAAGTTAGTTTGTTCAGCAATGCCTTGAATGTTAGACAAGATAGCGTTGATGCTATTGCCGTGCTCTTCTAGCTCAAGAATCACGTTCGTTGCAACTTGAACTTCTTGTGCAAGGTTTTGGATTGAGCTTTGAGTCTGTGTAACTTGACCCGTACCGTGCTCACACGCGCCAACGGCCTCAGATGAATTCTGTGCAGTTTGATCAGCGTTACCCGCAATCTCTTGTGTTGCTGCAGCCATTTCGTTCACGGCTGTTGCTACCATATTGATTTCGTCTTGTTGCATCTGAATGCGAGCACTACGCTCTTCAGCTTGAGAAGCTGTTTGACGTGCTTGGTTACCCAATGCAGCAGACACTTCACTTAGCTTGAGTACCATGGTGTGCATGTTGCCTACAAAACGGTTGAAGTTTTCAGCAAGCTTACCAATCTCGTCATCGCTCTTAGGCTCAAGACGTTGAGTAAGGTCGCCCTCACCTGAAGCAATTTCTTCAAGTGCCGCTGAAACACGGTTCAAATCACGGAATAGGAAGCTCACTAACCAAGACACTAATACGATTACGATTAACGTAATAATGACCGCCGTTGTGATCAACTGAGTAAGTAGTGTTGAGTGGTTCGCTTCTTCTGTTGCTTTGTCCATCTGAACCGCGAAGATCCAGTTAGTGTTAGGCACCTTCGTGAAGTAAAGCAGCTTCTCTGCGCCGCGCTCTTTGATGATCTCGATGCTACCCGTACGCACTGCGTTCTCGATAATTGGCATAGAGATGTCGTTTGAAAGCTGGCTTACCGGCTTCAGGCTCAGTGCTGAATCTGGGTGCGCTAGGAATGTGCCGTCAGAAGCATCAATTAGCATTGCGTAAGCGTTGTCACCAACATCAAGGCTGATTACATCGTTAACCAATTGGTCGATAAGTACGTCTGCACCCACTACACCAACAAGTTTGCCGTTATGACGCACAGGTTCTGCAATCGTTACTAGCAATGCTTTAGTGATCGCATCTTGGTAAGCAGTGGTAATGATTTGCTTACCTGCAGCGTTTGCTTCTTGGTACCAAGGACGTTGACGAGGATCGTAACCAGCGCGATTACGTTCAGGATGTGAACGGTACATTCCGCCTTCTGGAGTACCTAAAAAGATATCGTCAAAGCCACCCGCTACACGAGCTTGCTTAAGGAAAGGAACAACATCATCCTCTCGTGAAAAGTCATTAAATGCTGATGCGATATCGGTGCGGATATCAATCCAGTTTTTAATACCTTCAGATGCTGCTTCTGATACGCTTTCAGCTCGCAGGTATACGCCGTTACGAGTCTGTTCAAATAATTGGTTTGCTGATAACCAAGTTAACGCTGTTGCCATAACGACAACAGCAGATAGGCTAGCACCTATTAACTTCTGCTTAAGTGTTAGTTTCATGTCAAAGTTTCACGAGTAGTGGGAAATCTCGCGCATACTACCCAATATCAGTATTAAATTCGAGCGATTTTATAATTTAATAACGTAATATAATTTTAAGCAAACCATTGGCTTATCTAATGTCAATTACTTGGCTAATCGCCAAATTTAAGACGTTATTTTGAAGGTAATTCCATCGAAATATACTGTTCTCTAGACTGTAAAATAGATACAAAAAAGGCAGGAGAGTTTCCTCTTCTGCCTTTCTTTTTATTTTATATTCGACTTCAACCAAATGGAAAGTCGATTAACGATCAGTCTATCGCTTCTCGGTGCGCATACCCATTAGCAAGCTAACACACATCAGTAATAGAATGATGGTGAATGGCAATGCCGTCGATATTGCGCCCGCTTGTAGAGCCTGTACTGCTTCAGTACCACCAACCCACAATAGAGCTACTGCAATCGCACCTTCTAGGAACGCCCAGAACACACGTTGAGGTACAGGCGTATCAACTTTACCACCCGCGGTGATGCTGTCGATAACTAGAGAGCCTGAGTCAGACGATGTAATGAAGAATACTAGAACTAAGATAACCGCAATGATTGATAGCAGCGTACCGAACGGTAGAGCATCAAACATTTGGAACATCGCTAGTGATACATCAGTCAAACCATCTTGACCAAGGATACCAACGTTATTCACGATTTGGTCAATCGCCATACCACCAAATACTGACATCCAAATGATAGTAACAGTCGTTGGAACAATCAGAACCGCTGTAATGAACTCACGAACCGTACGGCCTTTAGAAACACGCGCGATAAACATACCTACGAATGGTGACCATGAAATCCACCAAGCCCAGTAGAATACCGTCCAACCGTGCATCCACGCTTCATCTTCACGACCATGAGGGTTACTCAAAGGAATGATGTTTTCAACGTATGCCATAAAGGTTGTTGGGATAGAACCTAAACTCACCGCATAGCCGATTAGAGCCACTAAGATAAGCAGTAGGAAAGCAACCAACATGTTGATGTTACTGATAACTTTAACGCCGCCATCAATACCGCGAAGCACTGACACGACCGCTAATAACGTTACTACTGTAATAACAACAACTTGTAACCCTAAGCCAGCCTCGATTCCGAAGACATGTTGAATACCACTTGCTGCTTGTTGTGCACCTAAGCCCAGCGACGTCGCCAAACCAAACAGCGTTGCAAGAACCGCCAGAATATCAACAATATGACCAGCCCAACCCCACGCTCTATCACCCAAGATTGGGTAGAAAATAGAACGAATAGAAAGAGGCAATCCCTTGTTGTAAGAGAAAAACGCAAGTGACAGTGCTACTACGCCATAAATCGCCCAAGGGTGTAGACCCCAGTGATACATGGTTGCACCTAGCGCTAACTTAGCAGCTTCTGGTGTGTTGGGTTCAACACCTAACGGGGTTTCAAACCAACCCGTGAAGTAAGCCGCTGGCTCAGCCACACTCCAGAACATCAAGCCGATACCCATACCTGCGGCAAACAGCATCGATAGCCAAGAGAAGAATGAGTAATCTGCCGTCGCATCAACACCACCAAGGCGGATTTTACCATACGGAGAAACAATTAAGCCTAAGCAGAAAACAACGAAAACATTACCCGACCAGATGAAAAGCCAATCAAACGAATTGATGATCTGGCCTTTAACGCCATCTAGTGCTGCCTTTGCTGAAGCGGTATCTGTAATCAGAATACCGATCAGGAACAAAGCAATAAGTCCTGCACTGATACCAAATACTGGGTTATGAACATCAAAACCCCATTTTTGGACGTTATCTTGACCGACAGTGTAATCCGTACTGTCGATACTGTATTTATCTATACCTTTAGTCATTATCCCTCTCTACGGAATACTAATAGGGTCTATTGACCTCGTATTCCTTACTTACCTGCGACTTAATCACAAACTCGAACATACAATCCAAGTAGTACAAGCTGTTGTCACAATAATTCAAATACTTGGATGTCTGAAGTTTAGCAGGTTAACTTATTGTTTTCAGTAAACCAGAATCGGTTCGATTAATTTTCCAACAAAATTCACGAAATCACTTAAGTATATGACGAAAAAAAGGCCGACCCTGTCGACCTTTATTCAGAAAATACTTTTAGCTCAAAGCATTTTGCTGGTTAACTAATTGATTTTCAGTTCGTAAACCTAACAATAAGCTTAGGCACATAAGCAATAATATGAACGCAAATGGTAGCGCCATTGATACCGTTCCAGCTTGCAGTGCTTGAATGGATTCCGTACCGCCAACCCACAATAGAACGGCTGCAATCGCACCGCCCATCAACGCCCAAAATACACGTTGAGGAACAGGAGCATCAACTTTACCGCCAGAAGTAATGCTGTCGATAACTAATGAGCCTGAATCTGACGAGGTGATGAAGAACACCATAATCAAACCAATCGATACTACAGAAAGCATAGAACTCATTGGCAGCGCATCATAAGTGTGGAATAGAGAAAGCGTAATATCTTGCAAACCATTCACGCCTATCTCACCCACCTTGTTCGCCACTTGATCAATCGCGATACCACCGAAAATAGCCATCCAGATGATGATTACTGTCGTTGGGATGAACAATACAGCGACGATGAATTCACGAATAGTACGACCTTTAGAAATACGAGCGATGAACATACCAACGAATGGTGACCAAGACATCCACCAAGCCCAGTAGAATACCGTCCAGCCTTGCATCCAGGTTTCATCATCACGACCATGAGGATTACTTAGAGGAATAAAGTTTTCAATGTAGCCCATTAGTGCGGTTGGGATTGCTTTAATACCCGCCATACCACCAGCGATCGTCACAAAGATAAGTAAACCCAAAGCAACCAACATATTGATGTTACTCAGAACCTTTACACCACCGTTAATGCCGCGAATGACTGACATTGTTGCTAAGAAAGTAACCACTGCGATAACAACTAGCTGCATGCCAATACCACCATCGGTACCAAACACATGGTTAATACCACTGGTCGCTTGTTGTGCGCCTAGGCCCAGTGATGTTGCAAGGCCAAATAGTGTTGCCAATACCGCCACGATATCAACAATATGACCAAACCAACCCCAAGTTCTATCACCTAATAGTGGGTAGAAGATTGAGCGAATAGAAAGCGGTAAGCCTTTATTGAATGTGAAGAAAGCGAGGGCTAGAGCAACAACAGCGTAAATCGACCAACCGTGAAGACCCCAGTTGTAGATGGTTGCACCTAATGCCAACTTAGCTGCTTCAGGAGAATAAGCTTCAACACCGAGCGGTGTTTCATACCAACCTGTAAAGTAAGCGACGGGTTCAGCTACACCCCAGAACATCAGGCCAATACCCATTCCTGCCGCGAATAACATCGACATCCAAGACAGGTTAGAGTGCTCTGCTTTGGCATCATTGCCACCAATACGTATCTTGCCATACGGGGAGACAATGAGGGCAAAACAGAAGATAACAAAGATGTTGGCTGCCCACATGAAGAAACCATCGAAGTTACCGATGACTTTCCATTTGATTCCATCCAGTGCCGCTTTTGCGGTTTCTGGATCTGCGACTAGAAGTGCAACCAAGAAGACAATGATCGCTCCTGCACTGACTCCAAATACCGGGTTGTGAACATCAAAACCCCATTTCTGAACGTTATCTTGTCCTACTGTATAATCGGTATTTTCAATACTATACCTATCTTTTACAGGCTCCATGCTTCCTCTCTAATTGGTAGCGCACAGTTTGCAACATTGCATTCTGCACCTAAATTTCGAAAAGAAGAATATCAACCTGTCGCAAAAATACTAAAAAAACCTCCAAAAAGCAGGGCTGAATTACACATTTAGTAATTAAATTACACATTTAGTGTCATTTAGCGTACGATTACTCCACAAGCCCCGAATTGACAGCGTACTTAGCAAGCTCTGCCGTAGAGTGAATATCCAGTTTATGCTTGATGTTTTGTCTGTGGGTTTCAACCGTTCGGTAACTGATATTCAAACCCTTCGCGATCTCTTTACTGCTCTCCCCTTTTGCGACTAATTTCAATACCGCTTCTTCACGCCTGCTCAATGGATTTTTCACAGATTGCGTGGGAGTAATCGGCTGAGTGAACAAATTCTGTGTCACTTTTTCACAAAAATAGGTCGAGCCTTGATTGACCGTTTTGATCGCTTGCACCATTTTTTCAGCCGAAATCTCTTTCAACATATAGCCGACTGCGCCCGATTGCATCACCTTCATGATGTATTCACGGTTGTTATGCATAGTCAGCATCAACACCTTCGCTTCTGGGTCTTCTTCTTTAATCAGATGGGTCGCATCAATGCCGTTCATGATAGGCATGCTGATATCCATCAACACCACATCAGGGCGCAGAGACTTAACGACCTCAACCGCTTCTAATCCATTACTGGCCGTACCTATCACGCTAATATCTGGCTCAAGTTCCAATCTCGCCATAAAGCCATCCAATACCACTTGGTGATCGTCAGCGATCACAACTCGAATAACTTCACTCATTCATTAATCCCTCTAGTGTCAGTAACACTGTAATTTCCGTTCCAAGGCCAATCTCACTCATCAATTCAAAATCACCACCGATGAATTCCACTCGCTCTCTCATGTTACGCAGACCGATCCCTCGTTTTTCCATCGCTTTATAGGTGTTGAAACCGACACCGTTGTCTTGGATTAGAAGCTGTAACACGTTGCCAATTTGCTGTGCGATAACCGTTACTTTGGTCGCTTGTGCGTGTTTCTCTATGTTATTTAAGGACTCTTGCACCACTCGATATAAGGTCGTCGCGGCCTCTGATTTCAATTTTCCGGGCTGAGTACTAAACAAGGTTTCAACCTCAATGCCCGAGTGCGCCTGAAAATCCAATAACAACGAAGACAGCGCCGCTTCTAAGCCGATATCATCCAAAGAACTTGGGCGAAGTTGATGCGAGATGTGCCTCACCTCTTCGATCGCTCGCATCAATGAATGCTGCGACTTATTCAAATGCGCTTTGAGGTCTTCATTTTGTAACTTATTACCAAGTAGTTCTAAGTGGCAACGACTTGATACTAATAATTGATTAATACCGTCATGTAGCTCTCGCGCTAAATGCTTCTTCTCGTCTTCTTGGAACATCACCGTCTTATGCGCCAGTTCCTTCAGGTTATTATCTGCAATCCGATGTTCATGCATGTTAATGGCCAACGTCAGCACGATAATAACCGCCACTGTTACACTGAGAATCACCACAATCGAGAAGAACGTGGTTTCAATATTCTTGTTGATCGCAGCCTGCATCGAAGCCACTTCTTGGTGCACGTCTTCAATATACAAACCCGTGCCAATCATCCAATCCCAACGCTCTAACCAAGCAGCGTAACTCAGCTTAGAGACCACTTCCCCTGTCGAGGGCTTTTGCCACAAATACTGGTGGAATCCTCCTCCGGTTTGCGCCTCTCTTAGTAGGGCTTCTATCAGAAAATCACCATCTTCATCTTGCAATTGAAGCAGATTTTTTCCAATCAATTCCGGCTGTATTGGATGAACCAAATTGGTTCCGTGGCGATCATATGCGAAGAAATAACCATCAGAGCCATATCTAAGTTTAGACAATATGGTTCGAACTTCTTTTTTGGCTTGCGCTTCTTTGATATCGGGGTCGTTGTAGATATGTTCGATCGCATCGAATGCGAGGTCGACCGTGTCTTTGAGGGCGTTTTCACGCGACTTGATTAAGCTGTCTCTGAAGATCTCGACCTCTTTCGCACCCAACGTCTTGGTTTGGTGTAACGAGATCCAACTTATGCTCGCCGTGACCAGTAGCAACGGGAGTAGCGTCAGCAAAATCAGCTTAGCTTTTAGAGGCATTCCTTTCCCTCACAAAAAACGGCTTACTGAACATCAATAAGCCGTTTTACTTTAGCAATTTATAGATAGCCGTTGAAACATATCATTCACATTCTTGGCTTCACTCACATTCCATAGAAAGAAGGGAAAGCGAGAAGTGATCCAAGTACGAGGATTTGAATCAGAATGAACGGCATCACGCCTCGGTAGATGTCTTTTGTGGTGACGCCTTTCGGTGCAACCCCTTTCAAATAGAACAAACTAAAACCAAATGGCGGCGTTAAGAAGGAGGTTTGTAGGTTCATCGCGATAAGGATTGCGAACCAAGTCATGTTGATTCCCATCAGTTCAGCAACAGGCGCAATAATCGGCACAATGATGAAACAGATTTCTACGAAGTCGATGAAGAAACCCAGAATCAAAATCACCAACATGGTAATGATCAAGAAACCCCACTTCTCACCTGGCAGTTGTAGCATCCACTCTTCAACTAGATAATCACCACCAGTGTAGGTAAACGCCATTGAGAATGCCGTTGCACCCAACAAAATAGCAAATACCATTGCCGTTACTTTCACCGTCTCTTTAGAGGCGTCATACACCATCGACCAACTAAACTGACCGTAGAGCAAAGCGAGTACCATCGCACCCGCACCACCCAGAGCAGCAGACTCTGTCGGCGTAGCAACACCCGCAAAGATAGAGCCCAATACGACAATAATCAGCGCGAGTGGCGGTATGATTGCTTTCAATGCGTTGATGACTTCTTGTTTACGGCTGATGGAATCATCACGCTCAATTGGTTGAGCGGCTTCAGGGTTAAGCTTCGCGTATATTAAGATATAAACGATATAAGCCCCCACTAACATCACGCCCGGCCAAATCGCGGCTTGGAACAAGTCACCTACCGGAACACCCAATACGTCCCCCAATAGAATCAAGACGATGGATGGCGGAATGATTTGCCCTAACGTACCAGACGCACAGATGGTGCCGCAGGCTAAGCCTTTGTCGTAGTTGTACTTGAGCATGACGGGCAACGAGATAAGCCCCATTGCCACTACTGAAGCACCCACTACCCCTGTTGATGCGGCAAGTAGTGAGCCCACCAGCACGGTCGAGATAGCAATACCACCTCGAACACCACCAAACAGTCGTCCCATAGACTCAAGTAACTGCTCAGCAAGCTTAGTCTTTTGTAGAACAAGTCCCATGAAAACAAACAATGGAACGGCCATCAGCACCGTATTTTCCATGATTGATTGAATTCGATATGGCATGAAGGCAAACATTTCGATGCCTTCCGCCCAAACACCAAAGATTAGCGCGATACCACCAAAGGTAAACGCCACCGGGAAGCCTAGTAAAAGTGCAAACAAGGCTACGAAAAACATTACTATTCCAATCATGTTCAGCCTCTACTTATTCTTTGTATGAATATTGTTTGCATGCGTGTTATTTGCATGGATGAGATGGGGATTAAAAATTTTGTTCAACGAGTGCAGGATCAAACCGACTCCGCTGAGTGCCATCAAGAAAAATGACAGTGGAATCATGGCTTTGATGATCCATCGATATGGCAGGCCACCCGGGTCACCTGAGGTTTCGCCGAGGTTATAACTCTCTTTGGCAACATCAATACCAAACCAAGCAACCAGCAAACAGAAAGGCATCAGAAAGATCAGTGTGCCTAGCAGGTCAATAATGGCTTGCGCTTTAAAGCTCAATTGTTCGTAGAACACGTCTACTCGAACATGACCACCTGCCTTGATGGCATAAGGAACACCTAATAGAAAAACGGCGGAGAAAAGGTGCCATTCCATCTCTTGGAAAGCGATTGAGACATCATTGAAGGCATATCTCATGACAACGTCATACACAACGTTAGCGATAAGTAGAATGAACAACATACTGGAAAGCCATCCCAGTGCATCACCGATACGATTAAACAGGCGTTCAATATAAATTAGACTTCGCATTCCCGACTCCATGGAATTTGAAAAGACATCGCGCAGCACAACTAACCCAAACTAAAAACGATTCAGTTTATAGCTAGCAATAGGCACGACGTAGAAAGGGTTCTTGGGCATTTAATTATTATGGTTAAAATGAACCCGCCGCTTAGTCACTCTTAGTTACCTAACAAGAATAGCTTTGGGTTCATTTAGCTTCAGTTCAAAAACTGTCGATTATTTCGCTTGGCTATTTAAATAAGCTCTGTGTGAAATATCCGTCCATGAACGTACTTGCTCTAGGTAGCTTGCTTGTGAAGCTTGAATCTCTTTCGCCAGCTCATCTTTCTCAGCATGTGCAGCAAGTAGGCGATCGTTCGCTTCTTTCAGCGCCGACATTACTTCTGGCGGGAAATCTTTAACTTGTACGTCTGGGTATTCTGTTTTCATTGAAACCCAGTTCTTGCCACTTTCGTGCGTTGCTTGTGTGTACATGTCGTAAGCCGCCGTACGCATTGCAACACGCAAGATTTCTTGTAGGTCTTCAGGAAGCTTGTTCCATGTACGCTTGTTCACTAGGAATTGAAGCTCTGAACCCGGCTCATGCCAACCGGTGTAGTAGTAAGGCGCGATTTTGTGGAAACCCATACGCAAATCAAGAGATGGACCTACCCACTCTAGTGCATCGATTGTGCGACGCTCTAGAGATGTGTAAAGCTCACCTGGGGCAATATTGGTAGGTTTAGCGCCTAGCTCCGCTAGAATCTCACCAGCAAAGCCAGGAATACGCATTTTCAGACCTTGTAGGTCTTCCACACTGTTGATCTCTTTTTGAAACCAACCGCCCATCTGGATATCCGTATTACCACCTGGGAACGACATCAAATTATGTGGAGAGTAAACCTGCTCCATCAACTCCATACCACCACCGTGATAGAACCACGCATATTGTTCAGCTGGCGTCATACCGAAAGGCATAGAAGTGAAGTAAAGCGTGTTTGGAACTTTACCTTTCCAGTAGTAAGAGCCTGAGTGCCCCATGTCGTATTGACCAGACTTAACCATGTCAAAAACGCCAAGCGGTGCTTTGTGTTTGTTCGCAGAATCGATTCTGATTTGCAGTCGACCGTTCGACATTTTCTCAGCCATCGCAGCCATGTTCTTCGTCGCGTCACCGAATACAGGGAAGTTTGGTCCCCATGTTTCAGCAAGCTTCAAGCGATAAACCTTATCAGCAGCAGTTGCACCAGTAGCGACCAAAGCTAAACAAGCCGCTGCAGTAACTGCAACGTTTTTAAAAACTCGTGTGAGGGAGTTAGAAATGAGACTCATATTCACGTCCTTTGTTGGGTTAACACTCTTTCTATGAGCATTTTTTATGATTCAACATAAGAGTGCACCGTGATGTAGCAACAAGATATCAGGGAGAGCACGCACGACGGACTCACATAAACTGCGTATTAGACCAAAGGATTACGTAGAACTACGTAGGAGATAATTTAGCGATGTCGATTTTAAAGGCTCTGGGAGATTCGTTAGGGTAATTAGTATTGATAAATACCTAAGTAGTTATAGTGAAACTGCATTAACAATTGATTTCCATTTCGTGAGGAAGCTCTATTCTCGTCACACATCGAATACGCACTTAAATGCATTTATCCATATAAATCAAAGTTTCAGAGAATTAGAGGTCCTACTTTGGTGCCTACTGATTCGAAACATGGGACACGCGAAAGACAGGTGAATAACGGAAGAGGTCAGCCGATTGGAAGTAATTCTTCTGGGGCTAGGTTCGAATATGAGTATGGGGTCGAGTTTAGGATTTAGGATTTAGGATTTAGGATTTAGGATTTAGATTAACATGATCCGCCAGATACAAAAAAGCCTCGAAAATCGAGGCTTAAAAACTTAACGAAGCGAATGTAATCCCACAGGATTAGATAGCTTTGTAGATAACCTTGTTACCTGCAAGTTGCTCTTTCGCTACTAGGTTTTCTTCAAGAAGTTTTTTCAATGCGCCTGTTGCCCATGAAGCTGCTTTCGCGTCTTCTTGACCAGCTGCTAGGCCGATACCTTTAGGGTTAATGCCTTCAGCATTGCTAACAACGATGTCTAGAACTTGTTGTTGCTTAGGAGTCAGTGCTACTGCAACTTCTTTAGTTGCTGCTACTGCTTTCTCTACCGCTGGTTTTGCTGCTACAGTTTTTTCTGCTACAACTTTCTCTGCGACAGGCTTCGCTTTTTTCGGCGTTGCCACTGCTTTAACTACAGCCGCTTTAGTGCGTTTCTGCAGTTTAGCCTGCACCTTACGCTTATGAGCAAGTCTCATTGAATATTTCTCCAGTTCACTGCTCTTTTCGCAGTGGTGAAAATTTGAAGCGCGATTTATACCAAAAAACAGGAGCTATTTGTAGAGTGAAGCGCCGAAAGTCGACGAAAAATACCGATATTGTCTACTAGCGTCTATTATTTAATCATCGACTTATCAATTCAGGGTCATATACACTGGTTATCCATCCAGACAAAAATATGAAAACTTGGTGTTGCCTATGGACACTCGTCACCTTACAAATTTCTCTTTGCCTTCGTTCACACGTTCGTACCGTATTCTGGCCGTTGTTTTAGGCTTCGTTTGCTTGATCGTTGCTCTGTACAGTGACAATCCAAAGTTACTGATCGTGGGTGCATTTTGCATTATTGCCCTACTCGGAACTGGTTATTATTTAATGTTGCGCAGCAGAGTGATGTTCACTCTCACACCAACTCATTTTCAGCAGCATTTTTATAAAGGTGGGTGGGTTTTAAAGTGGAGCAATATTGAAAAGATTGGCCTGTGTACTTACGAACAAGATGGGTGGCATCAACCTCTTCCTTGGGTTGGTATCAAGGTTAAAGATTACTCGCCCTACCTCGATTCAATTTGCCCTAAAATCACCTGCGAGTTATTGCTGAGCCAGCGAGCACTTTTGTATCTGGGCGCCAAGCAAGCGGGTAAAGAGTCAAACTTTGAAGATATGGTTCTCGACTCATCGCATTACCATGCTCGCTGCACTGAGAGCGGTTGTGTGGAACTGAACAGATATAAAGAGTCACAAAATACTGACGAGGTTATCTTCAACGATAGCCAAACACAGACTAGCCCAGGTTCATCCCATGAATCGAAATCCCATAAATCGACATCCCATAAATCGAATGCGCAAAACGCAGTGATTAAAGACTATTCCGGGTTGCAGGCGATGCTAGCGAATAGGATGAAATATCAGAGGGGTTTCCACGGTTACGATATTTTCATATCAACTCAAGATTTGAATATGAGTGGAGAAGAGTTTATTGGACTTGCTCGACGCTACTTGGCGGCTGCCGAGCGTCTTTCTGATTAAAATTAAACAGGTTTAAAAATAAACTCGCACGCAATAAAAAAGCTTAGCTTTCATAGGAAAAGCTAAGCTTCATTTTCAATCGTTCTTCTATTAAATCAGAAGACCTAGTACAGAGGCATTTCATCCGCTACGAATGGGTTTGATGCGCGCTCACGGCCAAATGTAGACTCAGGGCCATGACCCGGAACGAATGTTACGTCGCTGCCTAGTGGCCAAAGCTTAGTCTTGATTGAAGCAATCAGCGTGTTGAAATCACCTTGAGGGAAATCCGTACGACCAATAGCACCGTTAAATAAAACATCACCAACAAACGCCATGCGCGCTTGCTCGCTGAACAGTACAACGTGACCTGGCGTATGACCCGGAGTATGAATCACATCAATCACTTGGTTACCAAAAGTCACTTTGTCGCCCTCTTCCAACCATGTGTTTGGTTCAAAAGCTTTGCACAGTGGGAAACCAAACATCTGGCTTTGGTTCTCTAAGCCTTGAAGCCAAAAGTTATCGGCTTTATGCGGGCCAACAATATTCACGTTCAAGATCTCAGCAAGCGGTACAGTGCCGCCCACATGGTCTAGGTGACCGTGCGTCAGTACCAAGTTCACCACTTTAACACCTAGCTCTTCAATGATCGCAGCCAACTGTTGAACGTCACCGCCCGGATCGACAACGATGCCTTCCATTGTCTCATCACACCACACAATTGAGCAGTTTTGAGAGAAAGAGGTAACAGGGACAACTTGATACTTGAGAGACATATACAAACCTTAAAGGGCAAACTGAAATTTGGGCAAACTATGACATTGGATGTCTACTTTGACAAGTCCCTACCGTTTCGCTCGCAATCTAAGCCTAGCGCTACCAGCTGCGAACTGGGCCAGTATCGATATGGATAAAGTTGCTACGTGCATAATAACCTACACCACCCGCGTTCAGGCTTTTGGCTACGTCTCTTAATTCTTTTAGGTTGACGCCATCAATACGGAAATCAATCGCTTTACCCAACATGTGATAGCTCTTCTTAGCTACGCCACTCGACTTAGAGCGCAATGCTTCATTGGTCGCAGGAGAGCGGTAACCAGAGATGATTTGAACTTCTTTTTGAATACCTAAGACATTTTGAATCTGAGTGATCTGATCAAACAGGTTCTTATCCATTGGGTGAATTTCATTACGGCGGAAATCGCGACATAGTTTGCTGAGGCGTGCCATCTCATCACCAACATAGTTAGTGCCATCGAAATAACAGGTCTCTAATCGTTCACCAGTGTGAAGATTGTTCATGCTAATCGTTCTTGGTTGATCAGGGTATGAAGCAAAAGCGATAGAAGGAGTAATTGAGACGACAACAGCGGTACCACCAGCGTAAGTCAGAAACTGACGGCGTGAAAATAAACTTTGAGACATACAGCAAAAAAACCAATTAGATCGAACGAAAAATGCACGATACATAATGGTAATTGCTGCGTCAACGTACAAAAACCGCCCAAAAGGTTAGTATTTGTAACCTTTGCACGGTTAGTTATTGATCCACATTATAATTTTATCAATAGAAGCTTGGTTGTCATTTTTTGGTCAAGATCACCCTTATTGGCTTCAGTGATAATTAACCACCCTCTTTATCATATTGATAGATGTCACCACGATACTGTATGCCCCCTTCTTCAAACAATACGGTTTGATAAATGATATGTACGGGGATTCGCTTCTTGAGTCGCACCTTAGTATTAGGAGCAAGGTCATCACTTTGGTTAGGTACTTTCCTTACCTTGGTAGCAAACAACAACTCAGCCAATTCCTCTGCATGTTCAACACGTATGCAGCCGGAGCTATAAGCACGGAAGTCGTCATTAAACAGACCTTTACTTGGCGTATCGTGCAGATAGATAGCTCGCTTGTTAGGCGTATTGAACTTGTACAAACCTAATGCATTACGCGAGCCTGCCTGCTGACGCATTCGATATGGGAAAGAATTGAAATTGATGGTCTGCCAATCGATCTCAGTGGTGTCGACCGTCTCCATAGTGCGCCAACCGTCAATCACTTGGAAGTTGTGTGTATCTAGATAGCTTTCGTCCGCTTTCACCTTAGGCAAGATGTCTTTGACCATGATTTTCCATGGCACATTCCAAGTCGGGTTTAGGATGACCGAATCGAGATTTATCTCTAAAAGTGGTGTTTTTCGCGACTTTCTGCCCACCACGACTTTGGACTCAAAGACCTCTTCGCCATCTTCCCAATACTTCATATCAAAACTAGGGACATTGACGACGATGAGAGAGTCTCTGTCTCTTGGCCACAAACGAACACGTTCGGCATTCAGAGCCAATGAAGTCACTCGATCATCAAAGCTCATGTTGATCCATTTGATCGTATCCGGCCCAACGATCCCATCGTCTGTAAGGCCGTGCATTCGCTGAAAAGATTTAATCGCTGTTTGCAGATCTTGGTCAAATACAGGGAAATCGACCGCGATCATCGAGGTATCAACACCAACCAAAGCAATGCGCTCAATAAGAATAGTTTTGTCTGAAAGCTCATCACCTAAGCGTTTCAACCCTTTCTCTCTGTATCGCTCTATATTGAGTTCAGACGCAGTTTCTAGCACGGAGTAGGTCGCCTTGAATTGGTCAAAATCCCCAACAGGCGGCGCATAGGACAATACCATTTCTAATAAGTAATCGTTGGTGACACTGCTTTTCAATCTCATCAGGATATGTGGAGAAGGCGCAGGCAACTTGGAATGCAGCTTGCCCGAGAAATACCACTCTTTACCGGCAAGTGGCGCATTCTCAACGTAGCTTAGGTAATAAATAAAGGTATCGGTTAATAAGATGTCCAACTCTTGCCATTGCCCACGAGTTTGATAGTGGCGGATTTGTTTTAACTGACGATCGAAAAGAGGCGCCATTTGCGCTTGTTCGAGAAGCGACAACTGGAATTCAAACGCTTTAACAAGTTCCGGTGAATCCCAAAGGATAGGAAGAGAAGAGTCTTGATAAATACTCTGGGTGAGCTCTGGATAAATCAGCATAAAAGAGAGTTCTGAATCAGCCGGAATGAAACGGCTCTCGTCAGAACTCGTATAGCTCCATGCATGCACAGAAACTAACACCAATAATCCACAGAAGTATTTTGCTAACATGCTTAACCCCATCACCAATCATCTCGTAAGTATGGCAAAGAAATAGGAGTAAGCATGTTATTTTTTAAGGAGTTTTATGAACTAGATTGCACTCCAGTGGTTATCCCACTGGACCGATGATTGCTGGGTTGATTTCTCATAAGGCTTGTGTTGGCTCACCACACTGCCCGCTCCAGAGCTGAGTCGAAACTCACCATCAAGTAGCACTGCGCCAGAAGCATCAGACAACGCAGAGAGTTCCACTAACTCTTTAGTCTCTTTAGACCAAATACCATAACAGTTGCCTCTTGGCGAAGTCGCAATAATCCAATCATCTGACGCCGCAATACTGGCGATATAGTGATTGAACCTTGCCCACTGCTCAGGCTCTGCGTCCAGTGATTCAAACTGCCCGCCTTTAGTGTGCATCGCCAAAAGTGAAGGGTACTCATCTGGTTCACCTCGATATTGCTGACCACATAGTACGGTTTCAGCACCATCATGCGCTAAGTGTCGAATGCTCAGCTTCTTGTCTAGCAATTCAACCTGATCAAGCAGCGCACCTTCAGGTGAAACATAACTTAAACTCGGTTGCATTGAATTCAAGTTTTTCGGTGTTCTACCGTCAGTATGAACGCCGCCAACGCCAATCGCGAGATTACCATCCGGCATGATGATCACTTCATGAGGGCCAATACCAAAGCCAGTGAACTCCTCGACCTTACGATAGCCTTGTGCGACATCGTAAACACCTATCACACCTTGGCTGCTGTCCGTTTTCCCTTCCGTGGCATACAGTAACTTGCCATCTAATGAGTAAACGCCATGACCATAGAAGTGGCGATTGTTACCTTTCACGACCATCTTGATCTGCTGACCATTTTTATAGTCAAACACCATAAAATAGTCACCAGGACGACGAGCAAAAACCACCGCATGTGATGATGTTGGGCAAATCGCGACACCATGCCCACGATCTGGGATCGGCAGCTGACTCAGCGGCATACCATATTCGTCAGCCACAACCGCTGAATATTGGCCACGACCATTCAGCGCACAACCGATCAGTTGAGGATCATTAGATGTGCTTGCGGCGCCAGAGCGACTAGCGCAGCCAAACGGAAGTACAGGTACAGCTGCACAACCCAGTGCAGCCTTGAGTAGCGTTCTTCGTGTAGTATCAGTCACCATCGGTAGCATTAAATCCTATTACCACGCCAAGCTCTATCGCCACTTCTTCATGAATCAAGTACTTCAAACGTTCTAGTTTGTTGTATTGAGTCAGCACATTTCGATAGCCCTCTTTGCTCTGCAGCAACTCGAACAAACTTGAGTCTGTAGGCCAAGTATCTAACGTTAGCGTGAACTGGTCAGCAACACGGTCAGCAAGGTCATTTAAGCCCTTCTCTCTCAACAAGCCGTCTAAGCCATTGCCATCGGCTAGGTACAAATTCTGAAGTGCTGCTACATTCGCTTTTAGTTGAGTCATCGAAGTTTGTGCACGCCATGATTCTGAGAAGTAAGGACGCGGATGACCGATTTTAGCCATCGGACGACTCAGCTTTTTCATGCTGTAATCAAGTTGGTTGGTCAATAAAGCGATGTATTCAGACTCCCAACGAGTCTCGTCTAACGCTAGCCAAGGGTTAACCTGCCATGCCTGTGCAATCGAAGATGACTTAATCGCTAAGTTTTCAGTAATCGCTTGTGATGATTGGCAGCCTAGTGCTTTGTCTTGAAGCAGTGGCGATTGCTCGTCATAAAGCGACCATTCCAACGCACCCAGCCCTTGAACGGTCACGCTCTGCTGTGCGATTTCGTCTTGAGACCATGCTTTATCCTGCTGAGTCAATTGACGCATTTTAAGACCGGTGGTGTTCTTCTTATCAGGCCAAAATTGAATATTCCAGCTCTCTTCAAGTGCCGCAGTTGGGCCTCTTTCTTGTCCTTGCAGTGCCATCCAACTGTTCATGGTGAGCTGCCACTGACTTTTCAAAGCATCTAACTCAACATCATTAGTTTGGCAGTAACCCTGCATCAAGACTTCTAGCTCATTGGCTTGCTTGGCGAATAGGACGGCAGAATCAAACTCTTGTTGATAGACACTGCGACTGATGTGGTCGGTCGTATCAGCTTGATAAGACACACCGTTAACCTCAGATGAAGCAGCTTGTTCACCCGATGATTGGCAGCCTGCCATGATTAATACCGACAAAGGCATTAACAAAAATTTATGCGTCATGCTGTTACCTTACTTCCTAATTTTTCTTTTAATTATATGAGTTCATTAAATACCAAACGACCGCTGACCTCGTATTCCTACAAGTTCAGCGGTGCTAAGTGGTTTGATAGCGGCTTTCTTAAGTCACTAGCCGTTAACTAAACTGAATTCAACTCAGCCTATAACGAGTTTAAGAACGCCAATAGCGCTTCACGTTCGCTGCTACTAAGAGCTAAAACGTTTTGTTTCGCCATTTCTGCTTCACCGCCATGCCAAAGTACCGCTTCCATAACATTTCTTGCTCGACCATCATGAAGCAGGAACGTATGACCATTCACTTCTTTGGTATAGCCTAATCCCCATAATGGCGTCGTACGCCACTCTTGGCCGTTGGCAAGATATTCAGGGCGATTGTCGGCTAAGCCTTCCCCCATATCGTGCAACAACATATCGGTATACGGACTGATTAATTGCTTAGACAACGCAGGTAACCCTTCACGCTCTGCTGTGCGAATTTCAGCTTGGTGGCAACTCTGACAACCAACGTCTTTAAATAGTTTTTTGCCTTGCACGACGGCTGGGTTGTCTACGTTACGACGAATAGGGACCGCTAGATGCTGCGAATAGAACTCAACAAAATCTAGAATATTGTCGCTGACTTCTGGCTCGCCTCCATTCGGAAAATCATCACAGGTTGATTGTGCTGATGTGCAGTTTTCATTCGGGAATAAGCGACTCGTTAAGCCCAAATCACCGTTAAACGCCGCCGCATTTTGCTGCATTAGGTTTGGCTGGCCAGCTTTCCAACCGAATCGACCCAACGCCATTTCGTTAGTTTGAACATCAAGAACGTAGTTCGCTTTGCCTGAAACACCTTGCTTGTCGGCCAACTGCTGTTTAGCAAATCCGAGAATTGTTTCTTGCGGGATGCTTTCAAGTAAACCAAGGCCAATCATCGGCGGCGCAACACGAGCTGAAAACTCAGTTTTAGGATGCATCTCGCCAAAGGCAAGATCAGTAATCTTTAAAATTGGTTTACGCAAAGTAACGACAGTACCGTCTTTGAATTCAACAGGAACATCGGTGTAGCTGATGTTCACTTTGCCCTCGGGTTTTACACCTTGAAGCGCGAAATCTTGTAACTGGCCGCCGTAAGTTGGTTCAGGAATACCACCATCACGAATGAAGGCTTGTCTCTGCTCTGGCGTTTCAGCAGGGATACTTAAGCGGACCAACAATGAAACCGCGTTCTGGTCATCTTTTTCAGGCGCATGACCACGACCATCTTTGATGTGACAGTTTTGACAACCGTTGGTATTGAACAATGGACCTAATCCATCACGCGCATCGGTTGATGACGGCGCAGGAACCCAAGGGTTTCTAAAGAAGCTGTTACCTACGCTGAAATCCAAACGTTTGCTCATTGGAAGGTTGGCTGCAGGAAGAGAAAAAGCGTTCGCGCCCTCTTTCTTTACTGTGGTTTTGCCTCCAGAGTAGGTTTCATGGGCGTGCAATGGAGATAAGAAAAACAGTGCGGTTAATAGTGAGGCTGAGAGATACGACTTCATACATTGCCTTGCTGTGTTTTTGATTTTAGTTTTTATTAGAGAGTAACTTTTTTGAATAACAAACAATTAAGGGCTCAATGAGAGCCCTTTATGATTTTCGTCTCGGGTTCTTAGAACTCGTGATCAGCCGTGTCTGGGTTAAGGCTATCAATACCAATAACACCAGCAGCACGCTCAATCGCAGCCGTTTGAGACACTAGAGCAACAATTGTTTTGTTTACTAGTGCATTACCTGCAGCGTTGTCAGCAGCAATTAGCTGATCGAAGTGCTGGTTATTTTTCTCTGCAGAAACAACAAGCTGACCAACTTGTGCACGTGCTAGATCAAACTGCTTTTGAATCTCTTTCGCAGCTTGCTCGTCTTTTTGTTCAACTAGGTCAAACAGGCTAGGGCCTGAAAGTAGAGAACCATCTTCACGCTTGTACAAGCCAGTGTATACGTTGTAGATACCTTGCTCGTTGTAGTAGTGAGAGTTGTGCGTGTTATCAGAGAAACAGTCGTGCTCATCTTCAGTAGAGTTTGCTTCTAGTGCAACCTTCATACGCTCACCCGCTAGTTCACCTAGAGACAGTGAACCCATGCCAAATAGCATTTTACGTAGGCCGTTGTCGCTAGATTCAGAAAGAAGCTCTTGACGGTAGTTTCCTTTCTCGCCTTCAGCCCACTGTTTTTCCATCCATTCTAGATCTTGGATAAGCAATTCAGCTGATGCTTTTAGGTATGCGCCACGACGGTCACAGTTACCATTAGTACACTCAGCGCCAACAACGAAGTCAGTGTAAGCACGCTCACCTGCACCGCTGTTTGTGCCGTTTAAATCTTGACCCCAAAGTAGGAATTCAATCGCGTGGTAGCCAGACGCTACGTTTGCTTCAGAGCCACCGATCTCGTTGAGATCTGCAATTAGTTCTGGAGTAATGTTGGTTGCGTCTACCGTTGTCTGACCAATTTGGAAAGTTTTATTAGCAACGATGTTTGCGCTAGCGCCTTCGTTACCAAGCTCATATTGGTAATCAGTCGAAACGTAATCGATTAGGCCTTCATCAAGTGGCCATGCGTTCAATTGGCCTTCCCAATCGTCAACAACAACGTTACCAAAGCGGAATACTTCTGACTGTTGGTAAGGTACGCGAGACTCAAGCCAAGCTTGTTTTACTTGTTCGAAATTGCCAGCAGAAGGAGAAGCTAAGAAGGTATCAATAGAAGAGTTCAACGCTTTTGCTGTAATTACTGAATCTGCAAACACGGCATGAGCAATATCTGCGTAATGTTCTACAACTTGATCTTGAGTTACTGCTGCGAAAGAAGAAGCAGAGGCAAAAAGGAGTGACGAAGTTACGGCTTTTGTCACTAAAGATTTAATAGTCATGAAGCATCCTTGTTGAGTTTTAAATTATTATTCGTAGTAATAGTGCAAACCATTATCATTTGCACTACGGATTGGAATAATACAAACTTACAATTTTATTGCAAGATAAATACAAAAAAACCTCACATATGTGAGGTCTTTAAACATTTTTATGTTAAGCGCAACAAAGAGGCTAATCAGATATCCAGATTATGCTTACCGTGTGAGACTTTTGCCTTCAGGTAGCTTTCATTACCCGACTTAACATGAGCAGAGGTGTTCACCACTTCTTCAATCTCAATACCAAAAGATTTCAGCTCATTGATTTTCTTGGGGTTGTTAGTGACTAGGCGAATTTTTGTGGTTCCTAAAGCACGAAGCATTTCTGCCGCTTCAGTAAAATCACGCAAATCATCACCGAAACCTAGATGGTTATTGGCTTCGTAAGTGTTCATACCTTCACTTTGCAGGCGGTATGCATCGATTTTATTGTATAAACCAATACCACGACCTTCTTGGCGTAAGTAAAGAATCACTCCACCCGTCTCACCCATAATTCTAATGGTTTCGTCTAGCTGCTCGCCACAATCACAGCGAGAGGAATGGAAAACATCACCAGTCAGGCACTCAGAGTGCATACGAACAAGAGGTATGTCTTGTGTCTTGTCTGCTGATTTAAATATCACAGCAACATGCTCTTTATCTGTTTTCAATCCATGAAAAGACAGAAGTTCAGCATCAATACTGCTTGTTACCCCTACTTTGAAATCTATTCTGGCACGCACTTCCGCCATAGCTATACTCACTTGAAAATTCGATGTATTTAACAACACTACATTATATGTCTAGGCAATATTTTGTAGCTAACTATCTAATGATAGACACTATGAGGCTGTTAACAATTTTTTTCAAGGTCGACCATGCACTAATTGTTATATTATAACAATAATTTTTCAGGTAACAAAAAACCCCACATTGGGATGACCAGCATGGGGTTATAAATTAATCAGATGCGGCTAAGGCTACGATTTTTTACAGAACGATTAACTTATTTGAGTTTGCTTCCAGATGACAAGCTGAACCCAAGCGTTCTCTAATTCGGTTAACTCTTCTTGAGTAAGCGTAGAAATGCTCGACTTTGCACTGTATTTTTCTGCCCATTTGTCAGATCGGACACGAGTATGGAACTCTTTCTTTAAATTTGAGATTACGTTATCCACAGATACATCCTTATATAACAGTGCTTAGCCTTTATAATCCTTTAATGTTACAAAATACAGGTCAATTGGTAAACAGTAATACATAATTTTTATGAGCTCTTTCTAACACTTTTTACTGATAAATATATAAATAAGAGAAATAATACGCTCGGAAGTAGCCAAAGTAATAAGTTTGAAACACTCATTGCTGGTTTATAGAGCACAAATTCACCGAACCTTTCCGTCATATATTGAGTAATCTCATTATTACTCTTCCCTGCTTTCACCATATTGAATACAACGAGGCGTAAGTCTTTGGCAATTGGAGAGTTCGACTCAATCAAGTTTTGATTCTGGCATTGCGGGCAACGTAGGGTTTTTGCCAATGTAATAGCGCGCTGCTGTTGTTCTGGGTTTTCAAACTCAAACAGTTCAACTTGAATACTCGTATCCTTATTACTGGCTGTAAACAGATCTTCTGCCAAAATCGGAAAACTAATAACCATAAGCGTAGACAGCACAACGAGTGCTTGTATTAAAGGCTTCATCATCCATTCGCACCATCAAAATACATCGCAAGTTCTTCTTGCCACACTGATTCGTTGATCACGCCCAGTAACTTCTTAATGATTTGGCCGTCAGCGTCGACCAGATACGTTTCAGGAGTACCGATTACGCCGAGTTCTAACGCTAGCTTACCTTGAGGATCACTGATCACCGTTGAGTACGGATTGCCATCGCTCGATAACACATTGATCGCTGCCCCGGAGTTATCTCGATAATTGAGCCCAACAATTGGAATACCTTTATCATGAAGTTTGAGCAAAAAAGCGTGCTCAGTTTTACATATACCGCACCACGAAGCCCATACATTAACCAGTTGATAAGGGTGCTGAGTGACATCAGCCAACGTAATTTCCTGTTTACTACTGATGCCTTCACTATTCGCTAACGCAGTAGATATGAATTCTGGGAATGCCCTTTTTTGCTCCGACACAATCGTCGATTGCTGCTTATTATTGAGCGCAAAGGCAAAACCCAACACCACCATTAATGCCAAGATAATTAACGTAATGAGCTTGTTACGAACGCTGGTATGCATACTGTGACGCCTTAACGGTTTTCTTTTTACGATGAGTCAATGAGAGTAAAGCGCCAAGAATGGAGAACAACCCACCAAACCAGATCCAGCGTGCATACGCCTTGTACTGCACTCGAAATGCATAAGCGGTGGAATCGACTTTCTCGCCCATGGTGATATAAACATCGCCATGCCAGAACCACTTCATTGCAGGCTCACTCATGTTCATGACTCGAACTTGGTAGTGTCTTCTTTCTGGCGCGATGGTAAAGCTTTTATCGCCGGCATCTAAGTTTAGTATCGCCTTCTCTGCGGTAAAATTTGAGGCGACATAAAGCTCGGTATCACGATGAGAAAGCGTCCAATCCATGAACTCTACTTGTGCGCCTGGGCTTAGTTTATAGCTGCGCTCAAATGAGTGATAGCTATTCATTGCAGCACCTACAGCGAGTACTGCAACCCCGACATGAGCAAAGGTCATCACCCAGACTTTGCGTTGGAACTTAGAACTTCGGGTAACCACTAAGCCGTAAATATGCGTCAGTAACACCCAGAATGCGAGGCCCCAAGTCAGCAGTGCCATCATTTGGGTCTGCTCGACTTGCAAAGCGTAACAGGCGAACCCTAGACCAATAGATACTAGAACGATAAGCGTAATAACACCTTTAGTCGCTTGAGGTTTAATACTCAGCAAAGGGGCTAAGCCGACGACGGCTAACGCAAGCAAAGCCAAAGGAGCAATCAACAGATTAAAGTAAGGCGCACCTACCGATATGTTCCCCAACCCAAGCAGTTCAAAGACCATTGGATAAAACGTACCAAACACCACAACAGCGGTCGCCAGGACAAAAATGAGCACTGCAACTAGGCTTAAAAAGCTCTTACTCGCGAAGCTAGTAATCGGGTTAGATTCAAAAGACTCTCCTCTGATGATAAGCAGAGAAAATGAGCTCACCAGTACCAACACTAATATAAGTAGCAGTGCGATACCTTTGGTTGGGTCAACAGCAAAAGCATGCACCGACGTTAATACGCCAGAACGAACAATAAAGGTGCCTAAGATACTCAAACAAAACGTAATGAAAGCAAGGCTGAGAGACCATTTCAAGAGCTGTTGTTTGCCCTTAGCAACGCCTAGACTGTGCAGTAAAGCTGTTGAAGTAAGCCACGGCAACAAGCTGGCATTTTCAACAGGATCCCAGAACCACCAGCCGCCCCAGCCTAATTCGTAATACGCCCACCAAGAACCAAGAATGATCCCTACAGTTAAAAAGATCCAAGCGACTAGACACCAACTGCGACAATGGGCAACCCAATCAAACTCAATAGGATCAACCAGCAAAGCGGCTACAGCAAATGCCAGCACCACAGAAAAACCGACATAGCCAAGGTAAAGTAATGGAGGATGAAAGATCAGTCCAACATCTTGCAACATTGGGTTAAGGTCACGCCCTTCTAGCGGCAAGATCGAGTTCATTTCAAATGGATTTGATGCGAATAACGTGAACCAAGCAAATATCGCGAGCAGTAGATTCATTACCCACAACACACGGCTTTGGTATTCATTCGAATAGTGTTTTTGTAAGGCAATAACGCCAGACCAGACGCTGATCGTCAGTACCCAAAACAACAAGGAACCTTCATGGCCTGCCCATACGGCTGCGAGCTTAAAAAATGAGGGTAATTGAGTATTTGAATGTTCAGCGACATAGAGAATAGAGAAGTCATCACTGACAAAGGCGTAGCCAAGCAATGCAACAGAAGTGAGAGAAAACAATGCACTTGAAAGAGAGAAACTGCGGACTAAACCTATATTTTGCGTCCGTTTGTTTAGCATTTGATAAAACGAATGCACACCAATAATGCTACTGAGTACAGCAACCAACACTAAACTAAACAGCCCCAAAGAACCGACCATATCACCTCAATAAGGCTCCGCTTGAGCAGAGCCGATCTGAACACGCATCTCATGTTTATTTAAAGCATGTTCATTAATAAGCAGATATTTAGTATCTAACATCTGCTCACTAATAAACTTGAGCAAAATTAAGCTATCGTTAACTGCCCTGCATAAAGAACAAAAGTTCGTAGCATCAATACGCCCATTAGGCTTAGCGAAGTCACGGAGAAAATATACACCGAGCTATGGCGGATTGAGGTTGGTGTAACGGCATTCAGCAGCAACGGTAAAACCATACCGACACCGATGACACCATACCAGAACCAACTCGCCCAGAAACCACTGCCTATTGCGTTCCATACTGCTTGCTCACTTTGACCACCAGCGAAGATAAGCCCAGTAAAGAAAGTAATTAGAACAAACAATTCAAACATCACGACTGGACGTTCGAATCCGTGAATCCATGAAATAGTCGGGCTATGAGGTGATTCTTTAAAGACCAGCACACCAAATAAAATACACGCCGCCGCTCCCGAAGATAAGCTCGAGAATAAGAACAAAATCGGCAGCACTGGGTTATTCAATAGTGGGAAAGCATTTAAAGCTGAAAGCAAGAATCCGGTATAAGCGGCAAGCATAAGAGCAAGAACAGCTAAGAATATTTCCAGAGCATTCTCAAACACTTCTAATTTGCCAATCCAATTGCCGACAAAATCAAGTCGCCCTTTTAGCCATGCTTGATCATTCAAGAACACGACTATTTGATCTCTAAATATAATGCCGATCCAAAGGAATAAGATCACCATATATACTTGGAATAAGATCACACCCATCGACATCACAGACGTTGGATTATAGAAGATCATGATCTTCCAAAAGGATAACGGTTTTGTCAGGTGGAAAACCAAGATAAGCAGACCTGAAATGATCCCAAATGGCGCAAGAAAAGCCGTGGCCTTTAACACACCATTATGAGCAGGATCGCCTTCAATGACCTTACGTTTTAGGTAAATGGAGATCATTACGGCACCCGCTGACATCCCCGCGAGAAATAGATAGATTGCTATAATCCAGTCCCATACCACGGTACCAGACTGAAAAGCTGCGTCCCATGCACTCATAATCAAATCTCCCCTTTTTGGTGTGGCACTTTATAGAGCTTTGGCTGAGTACCTAGATAAGCTTTATCTCTGTAAACCACCTCAGATTGAAGCACCTGGTTTATCTCACTCTCAGGGTCATTTAGATCGCCAAAGACCAGCGCATTGGTCGGGCAAGATTCGACACAAGCAGGCAGCTTCCCTTGTGCAAGATTGGTATCACGACAGAAGTTACATTTATCTGCGGACTTGTTCTCAGGATGGAAAAAGCGCACTTGATATGGGCAAGCCAATAGACAATAACCACAACCGACACACTTCTCTTGATGAACGTCGACAATGCCGGTTTTTTCATCTTTGTAGGCCGCGCCTGTTGGGCAAACCATCACACAAGGTGCGTTATCACAATGCTGGCAAGAGTTACGAGTAAAACGGTAATCAACATTGGGATATTCGCCTTGGGGCTCACTCTTAATAATTTCTAAGCGCGATACACCTTCAGGTACTTTATTTACTTCACGACATGCTTCGGTACAGGCGGTACAACCAATACAAGCGGTTTCGTCATGAATCATTCCATAACGTTTAGTGCCATCTTCTTGAACATTAGCTAGCGTCTTGCGACTTGTTACCGCCGCAGTTCCCGCTACACCTGTGGTAAAAATAACGGCACCAGCGCCTGCTAAAAAGTTTCTTCTTGAGCAGCTCATAGATTACTCCTCTTCTTTCTTCTGGTTGAAGTCTGAATGGCAATCCACACACAGCTTGATGGTTTGCTTCTTATCTAAGCCCAACACCTTTGCTTCAGTCGCATGAACATCATGGCAGTTTGAACACGTTAAGTTTTGCGCGTGAACATCGTGAGTCCAACTCGCTTCACGCAGATCATCAGGCTTGTGACAATCGATACATTGGCTATTGGCATCTAAAATTAAGCTAGGGTCTAGGAAAACCTTTTCAGTTCCCGGTTGTGATTGAGCCTCGCGATACTTCACCACTTCAGGCGCACCTTCACGGTGGTCGGGGCTAATAGAACTATGACAGTCGGTACAATTTACTTCGCGGCCAAGCAAAGCGTGTGCACTTTCACCATGTGAACCCAATACCGTTTCTTTTGAATCTTTATGGCATTGAACACACTTGTAGTCTTTGTCGCGGATTAATTCGACTTCATGTCTTGTTGATTCTCCTACTGGCGTAACAGCAGGCTCAGCAACAGCATGAATGGAATAACCATAGAGGCAGAATGCTAGAAGGGATTTAAGCATTATGACTATGGCCAATTTAATATTGCCCATTTTATCCTTTCCTTATACCGGCATTATTTAACTCTCAACTAAATAATATTCCGGTTAAACAAAAGTACCCTTAAACGATATTATTACCGCTTAAATGATATCAATTCTTATTTTGGATAAGCCACAACGCTTTCTATAGTTAGAATATACCTCTAATTAGGTAATACGAAATTTGGATAGGTTAATCTGTGAACGCAATCACCCTATTTATACCATGGTCAATTTAGGTAATTGATTGTTATATATGATAATAATTCTCAATTAAATTTTAATACCACTAACCACCAATACCTCTTTAGGGGTATATAAACTTCAACGTGATTGAAGTCACTACCGTTAATTGATCTAAGACAAGCTATATCCAACACGTAACAAAATGTGTTTGTTTATGAATTAATATAAACAGGAATTCTCCAGTTCTTAATTTGAATAGCAAACTCACAACGCTTGGTATAAGAATCAGTATATTGGAGATATCACTGTGAAAAAGCATTGGATACGTAATTCGGTCACAGCACTATTAATGGTTAGCGCATCACTAGCAAGCGCGACCAGTTTTGCTGCGTCTGAACAAAAAGAAATTGGCGACCCTCGTAACGACCAGTTCGAGCAAAACCACCCAGATCAATATCATTCATGGAGACAGACTTCAGAAAGCGAAGTTATTGAAGACGCACTAAAAGAAGATCCAAACATGGTCATCATGTGGGCTGGCTACGGCTTCGCAAAAGATTACAACAAAGCACGCGGCCACTTTTATGCCATTGACGATGTAAGACAAACACTTCGTACTGGCGGCCCAACGGACGAAAGCTCTGGTCCAATGCCAATGGCGTGTTGGAGTTGTAAGAGCCCAGATGTCGCTCGTGTTATCGAAGAGCGTGGTGAAGATGGTTATTTTGAAGGTAAATGGGCGCGTCTTGGCAACGAGATCATTAACCCTATTGGCTGTTCAGACTGTCACGATACCCAAAGCGAAGGCTTTAAGAATGGTGAGCCAGCATTGAAGGTGACTCGTCCTTACGTTGAACGAGCATTTGAAACGATTGGTAAAAAGTTTGATGAACAAAGTCGTTTAGACCAACAAGCTTCTGTTTGTGCTCAGTGCCACGTGGAATACTACTTCACAGGGCCAACCAAAGGTGTGAAATTCCCTTGGGACCAAGGTACAACCGTTGGCGACATGGAACGCTACTATGATGCAATCAACTTTAAAGATTGGACGCATAAAGTATCGAAAGCACCCATGCTGAAAGCGCAACACCCAGGTTTCGAAACATGGCGCGAAGGTATTCACGGCAAAAACAAAGTTGTTTGTGCTGACTGTCATATGCCGAAAGTGACCAAAGAAGATGGCACCGTTTATACCGACCATAAAGTGGGTAACCCATTCGACCGCTTCGAAGATACGTGTGCAAACTGTCACACTCAATCGAAAGAAACTATGCGTAACATCGTTTCAAGCCGTAAAGCGCAAGTACTAAACATGAAGCTGACTGCTGAGAAACAAATCGTTGCTGCTCACTTTGAAGCAGGCGCAGCATGGGAAGCGGGTGCGACAGAGCAAGAGATGGAACCTATCTTACTCGATATCCGTCACGCTCAATGGCGTTGGGACTACGCTATCGCGTCTCACGGTATTCACATGCACGCACCTGAAATCGCTCTAGAAGTGCTAGGTACTGCCGTTGACCGCGCCGCGGATGCTCGTACTAAGATTGTTCGTCTACTGGCGAAGAAAGGCATCACCGATCCAATCGAGATTCCAGATATCTCGACAAAAGAAGCGGCTCAAAAAGCGCTTGGAATGGACATGGATAAGATGAACGCAGAGAAACAGCACTTCTTAGACACGGTTGTTCCTAAATGGGAAGAGCAAGCTGAAAAGCGTGAAGCCAACTACGAATACTAGTTTCTTCCATTAGACCATTAAGTAAAAACCAGTCACACTATTGTTGTGTGGCTGGTTTTTTTAGGTTTTAGGGGAATACAGATCAATATCGAATCCCCGATCCACTCGCCAATTCAAGGAATAAACAATGAAAATCTTACTTTCGCTTTCGGCATTATGTATTGCACTACTCAGTTCAAGCGTTCACGCATCTGAGCGTGCTGAGACAGGGTGGGAATTAATAGAGAAAGGTGCATTAGTGGTTGATGTCAGAACACCTGCAGAGTTCGAACAAGGGCATCTAGACAACGCCATCAACTACCCTCTTTCTGAAGTGGCTACTCACTTTGCTAAGATAGATAAAGACCAACCCATCGTGTTGTACTGCCGCAGTGGCAATCGTTCAGGGCAAGCTTATCAATTCTTGCGCGCTCAAGGGTTTACTCAAATCCACAATGCTGGTGGCTTAATCGAAATGCAGGAAAACCAATAGTCTTCGAAATGAGATCTTAAGTAAGATCGCCTCTTTAGCAATTAGCCAAGCTTAACGGATCATCTGTTTGGCTTGGTTGATCGAATGGATAATAGAGACACGATCAATGCCCTTCTGATTGGAATCTAAGATTTGAGTCCACGCATAGATCGCTTGTTGATAGCGCATGCTGATGAAGTGATCGGTCGCAATCAACATCAATGCCGTACGATCATTGGGATCAAGCTGCATGGAGTGCTCCAACAACGCATTAACATCATCACTCATCGCTTGAGAGCTAAGATAATAAAGTGCTGTTGCTTTGGCAGCATAGAGGCCAGAAGGCGCTTGAGGATCTAAGCGAATCGCATAATCGTAGCAAGTGAATGCCGCATCAAACTCCGCTTTCTGCATGTACACACCACCAAGCTTAAACCACAAGTCGGATTGATTCGGGTCTTGCTCAAGGCTTTGCTGAAGCTCATCTTCGAAATCTGTTGCCGTGTAGTTATTGCTATCATCCAAAGGAAGTTGAGGTAACTCTTGTTTCAGTTGAGACCAGACCAGCACGCTCAAAGCCACCGCAGTAAGAGAAATCACCACATTGCCTTTTAGATGGCTGCCATTGTTGCTCGCGGCAATAACGACCGCGATCAAAAACAGACTCATTAGTACCAACGCAACCAACAACCAGATATCCATTCCACATCCCTTTTATTTAGATCTATCTCTACTCTATCGTTTTCGCACTGTCTCGTTATTGATCAAAGTTTGGCGTTCGAGATTTAGTATCAAACTTTTGCATAAAAGCGACGGGTTAAGGTTGGTGCTAAAACCTAAGCCATAAGCCATAAGCCATAAGCCATAAGCCAAATGAGAAGAGAAGAGAAAAAGAGTGAAATGACAGGCAATAAAAAACCGAGCACTTAGGCTCGGTTTTTTCATTGGTAAGCTTAATTACTTAACGTAATCGAGATTACTCAGTGTCTTGCTCGCTATCACTTTCAGAGCCAGAAGCATCAGATGCTTGCTCTTCACTTGATTCAGAAACAACAGCCGTTTCAGCGTTTACTGCGTCAGCATTTGCTTCTTCAGTTTCTTCGCCTTCAACAATCTCAGCTTCTTCTACTTCGTCGATACGTTGTAGACCTACAACATTCTCGTCTTCAGCAGTACGAATCAGTGTTACACCTTGAGTGTTACGACCAACTTGGCTTACTTCCGCTACGCGAGTACGTACTAGTGTACCTGCGTCGGTGATCATCATCATTTCATCGCCTTCTTCAACCTGAACAGCACCAACTACTGGGCCATTACGATCAGAGACTTTGATAGATACTACACCTTGCGTTGCACGGCCTTTCGTTGGGTATTCAGCCAGCTCAGTACGCTTACCGTAACCGTTTTGAGTCACAGTTAGGATATCGCCTTCGTTTGAAGGAACAATCAGTGAAACCACTTGATCGTCTTCTGGAAGCTTCATACCACGAACACCAGAGGCAGTACGACCCATTGGACGTACTTTGTCCTCGTTAAAGCGAACAACTTTGCCCGACTTCGAGAACAGCATGATGTCGCTATTACCGTCAGTAATATCAACGCCAATCAGTGAATCATCGTCACGTAAGTTAACTGCGATTAGGCCGTTAGCACGTACGTTTGCGAATTGATCCAGTGATGTCTTCTTAACGGTACCGTCGCCTGTTGCCATGAAGATGAATTTCTCGTTAGAGAACTCAGAAACAGGCAGGATAGCCGTAATACGCTCACCTTCTTCTAGAGGAAGAATGTTAACGATAGGCTTACCACGAGCCGTGCGGCTTGCTTGAGGCAGTTGGTAAACTTTCAAGCGGTACGTTTTACCACGAGTAGAGAAACATAAGATGTTATCGTGAGTATTAGCAACAAGCAGACGCTCAATGTAATCCTCATCTTTCATCTTAGTTGCACTCTTACCTTTACCACCACGACGCTGAGCTTCGTAGTCGCTTAGGATTTGGTACTTAACGTAACCTGCGTTAGAAAGCGTTACTACAACGTCTTCTTGAGCGATTAGCTCTTCCATGTCGATGTCATGAACCGCTGCTGTGATTTCTGTACGACGTTCGTCGCCATAGATATCACGTACCGCTTCAAGTTCTTCACGGATAACTTCCATCAAACGCTCAGTGCTTGCAAGGATATGCATTAGCTCAGCGATCTCTTCTAGAAGTGCTTTGTATTCGTCTAGAATCTTCTCGTGCTCAAGGCCAGTTAGGCGGTGAAGACGAAGTTCTAGAATAGCTTGCGCTTGAGTTTCCGTTAGGAAGTATTGACCATCACGGATACCGTATTGGTCTTCAAGCCAATCTGGACGGGCTGCATCAGTACCAGCACGTTCAAGCATTGATGCAACGTTACCAAGATCCCAACCACGAGATACTAGACCAACTTTAGCTTCTGCTGGTGTTGGTGCGTTCTTGATCAGTTCAATAATTTCATCAATGTTTGCAAGCGCTAAAGATAGAGCTTCCAAGATATGTGCACGGTCGCGCGCTTTCTTCAATTCGAAGATAGTACGACGTGTCACAACTTCACGACGGTGATCAACAAAACACTTCAACATATCTTTAATGTTGAAAAGTTGTGGTTGGCCGTTGTTCAGAGCAACCATGTTGATGCCGAAAGTTGTTTGCAGTTGAGTTTGTGAGTAAAGGTTGTTTAGTACAACTTCACCGACAGCATCACGCTTACATTCAATAACAATACGCATACCATCTTTATCAGATTCGTCACGCAGTGCACTGATGCCTTCAACTTTCTTGTCTTTTACAAGTTCTGCAATCTTCTCGATCAGACGAGCTTTGTTCACTTGATACGGAATTTCAGTAACGATAATAGTTTCTTTACCGTTCTTTTCCGTTTCAATTTCAGCTCTCGAGCGCATGTAGACTTTGCCTCGGCCAGTCTTATATGCATCGACAATGCCCTTACGGCCACTGATTAATGCTGCTGTCGGGAAGTCTGGACCCGGGATGTAGTCCATTAGCTCATCAATAGTGATGTCTTCATTATTGATAAATGCTAAACAGCCATCAACAACTTCGCCAAGGTTATGCGGCGGGATGTTGGTAGCCATACCTACTGCGATACCAGAAGCACCGTTAACCAATAGGTTTGGTATTTTTGTTGGTAAAACTGCTGGTATTTGCTCGGTTCCATCATAGTTAGGAACGAAGTCAACCGTATCTTTATCAAGATCCGTTAATAGCTCACCAGCTATTTTTGACATACGAACTTCGGTATAACGCATTGCCGCAGCTGAATCGCCGTCAACCGAACCAAAGTTACCTTGGCCATCGACTAACATATAGCGTAGTGAAAACGGCTGAGCCATACGAACAATTGACTCGTATACCGCACTATCACCGTGTGGGTGATATTTACCGATTACATCGCCTACTACACGAGCAGACTTTTTATATGCTTTGTTCCAATCATTACCTAATACATTCATCGCGAACAAAACGCGGCGGTGTACTGGTTTTAGGCCATCACGCACATCTGGAAGGGCACGACCAACGATGACGGACATCGCGTAGTCTAGGTATGAACCTCTAAGCTCATCTTCAATATTTACGGGCGTGATCTCTTTCGCTAGATCGCTCATAGAGCCATTTTCCCTCTATAGTCAGATCGTATTTTTGAATACGTATAAGACCGAAAAATATAACACAAATTTACCTACGGAGGCATCACTTTCCCTCTCCTTTTACCATCTTGTGACCCTTGTAGCCAATCTATTGATGAGAAATTGCACCTCAGCGTCATATCTTGCTGAAACATGGTCACTTTACACCCAATAAACTAGCAAAATTGTAGATCTTCTGGTCAGCAGGAAAAGGCAAGTTATAATGCCTGCAATTTCATGGATGCATTATTTAACTTGGAAATGCCGATTATGACTAAATCACAGAACGTAGACCCAGCAGAAATCAAAAAATTCGAAGACATGGCGTCGCGCTGGTGGGATCTAGAAGGCGAGTTTAAGCCACTACATCAAATCAATCCGTTGCGCTTAAATTACGTGCTAGAGAAAACCGAAGGCCTTTTTGGTAAGAAAGTTCTCGATGTTGGCTGCGGCGGCGGTATTCTGGCTGAAAGCATGGCTGTAGAGGGTGCGGTAGTCACCGGACTAGATATGGGTAAAGAACCGCTAGAAGTCGCTCGTCTGCACGCATTAGAAACCGGCACCAAGCTCGATTACATCCAGAGCACCATTGAAGACCATGCAGAGCAAAACCCACACACTTACGATGTAGTGACGTGCATGGAAATGCTAGAGCACGTTCCTGACCCACAATCAGTTATCTCGGCTTGTTCAAAATTAGTGAAACCGGGCGGCCATGTGTTCTTCTCAACATTGAACCGTAACTTTAAGTCTTACCTGTTCGCTATTGTTGGTGCAGAGAAGTTACTTAAGATTGTGCCAGAAGGTACTCACGACCACGAAAAGTTCATTCGCCCTGCTGAGCTTATCAAAATGGTTGATAACACTCCGCTTCAAGAACTAGGGATTACAGGACTACACTATAACCCGTTAACGAACACCTACCGTTTAGGCCAAAAAGTCGATGTGAACTACATCGTTCACACTCAAAACTTGGGCTAAAAAATATCGGTAGCCCTACCGTAAAATATTTTGTAAAAAGACGAATGAAAAGAGTTGCAATTACCATAAGTTTGCGACTTTTTTCAGTCTAAATTTCGTGCGCTAGCTTCCATTTTGACCACCTCGATTTAAATTTAATCGTCCAAAATCCATTGCCTATTTTACCCAAAGATCAAGGGATTTTTTTTTATGGGCGTGCAAAAATAAAGCATCCTTAAAAGGCGACTTTTGTACAATCAAGTCTCGTCTAACGTCATCAGTTAGTGGTCACTTACAGTTTTTTTTCAATCCACCACTTATCCACAAGCAACCCCATTTCTTTACCTTGAAAAATATCAGTTGTAGCACTATCTTGTAACCCAACAAACAAATGACCCCTATATGTTGTGTTTGAACTACAATATATGGGTAGACCAAGATCACAAAGCCGAAACGTAATTTACAAAAATTACACAGAAATACACAAAAACACGGCCTTGTTCAGTTTTGTTAGGGAAATTAAGCAGAATGAACCAACAACTTACTGTTACCAAGCGTAACGGGCGCAAAGAAACGATCGATTTAGAGAAAATCCATCGAGTGATCACATGGGCAGCTGAAGGCTTGCACAATGTTTCTGTATCACAAGTAGAATTGAAAGCTCACATTCAGTTTTACGATGGCATTACCACGACTGACATTCATGAGACAATCATCAAGTCAGCAGCGGATTTAATCTCTGAAGAGACTCCTGATTACCAATATCTAGCAGCACGTCTGTCAGTGTTCCACCTACGTAAAAAAGCGTACGGTGAATACGAGCCGCCTGCACTTTATGACCACGTTGCAAAACTGGTTGATATGGGTAAATACGATAGCCACTTAATGGAAGACTACACGAAAGCTGAATTCGAAGAGCTTGACGCGTACATCGACCACAAGCGTGACTTAAACTTTTCTTACGCGGCGGTTAAGCAGCTTGAAGGTAAATACTTCGTACAGAACCGTGTAACAAAAGAAATCTACGAGAGTGCTCAGTTCCTTTACATTTTAGTTGCTGCGTGTTTATTCGGTAAATACCCGAAATCGACTCGTCTTGACTACATCAAACGTTTTTACGACGCCTCGTCTACGTTTAAGATTTCTCTACCTACACCAATTATGTCTGGTGTACGTACGCCTACTCGTCAATTCAGTTCATGTGTACTGATTGAGTGTGGTGACAGCCTTGATTCTATCAACGCAACAGCAAGCTCTATTGTTCGTTACGTATCTCAACGTGCTGGTATTGGTATCAACGCAGGTCGTATCCGTGCGCTTGGTTCTGAAATCCGTAATGGTGAAGCGTTCCACACTGGCTGTATCCCTTTCTACAAATACTTCCAAACAGCTGTTAAATGTTGTTCTCAAGGTGGTGTTCGTGGCGGTGCAGCAACGGTGTTCTACCCACTATGGCACGGTGAAGTTCAGTCTCTATTAGTACTGAAAAACAACCGCGGCGTTGAAGAGAACCGTGTTCGTCACATGGACTACGGCGTACAGCTGAACAAGCTTATGTACTCTCGTCTTGTTCAAGGTGGCAACATCAGCCTGTTCTCACCTTCTGACGTACCTGGCCTTTACGACGCGTTCTTCGAAAACCAAGAGCGTTTTGAAGCACTTTACGTGAAGTACGAAAACGATCCTTCAGTGAAGCGTGAAACGGTTAAAGCCGTTGAGCTTTTCTCTCTGCTAATGCAAGAGCGTGCTTCTACTGGTCGTATCTACATTCAGAACGTTGACCACTGTAATACACACAGCCCGTTTGATTCTGAAGTAGCACCTGTTCGTCAATCGAACCTATGTCTAGAAATCGCGCTACCAACTAAGCCGCTTTCTAACGTAGAAGATGACGAAGGTGAGATTGCACTATGTACGCTTTCGGCGTTCAACCTAGGCGCAATCAACGAGCTAGACGATCTGGCTGAACTTTCTGAACTGGTTGTTCGTGCTCTAGATGCACTACTTGATTACCAAGACTACCCGCTTCCAGCAGCTCGTAAGTCGACAATGAACCGTCGTACTCTAGGTGTGGGTGTAATCAACTACGCATACTACCTAGCGAAGAATGGTGTTAAGTACTCTGATGGCAGTGCAAATGGCCTGACTCACCGTACTTTTGAAGCAATTCAATACCACTTACTAAAAGCGTCTGTTGAACTAGCGAAAGAGCAAGGCCGTTGCCCATCTTTCCACGAGACCAACTACGCGAAAGGCCTACTGCCAATCGATACTTACAAAAAAGATATCGACTTAGTATGTGAAGAGCCGCTGCACTACGATTGGGACACGCTACGTGAAGAGATCATGGAGCACGGTCTGCGTAACTCTACGCTAACAGCGCTTATGCCTTCTGAGACTTCGTCTCAAATCTCGAACGCGACTAACGGTATCGAGCCACCACGTGGTTATGTATCAGTTAAAGCGTCGAAAGACGGTATCCTGAAGCAAGTTGTTCCAGATTTCCTAAATCTTAAAGACAACTACGAGCTACTTTGGAACATTGGTACTAACGACGGTTACCTACACTTAGTGGGTATCATGCAAAAATTCGTTGACCAAGCTATCTCTGCAAACACTAACTATGATCCAAGTGTTTACGACAGCGGCAAGGTACCAATGAAGCAGCTGCTTAAAGACTTGCTAACAGCGTACAAGTACGGTGTTAAGACGCTTTACTACCATAACACTCGTGATGGTGCTAAAGACGACCAAGGCGACGCAGTTCAAGTGCCGGAAGAAGATTGTGAAGGCGGCGGTTGTAAGATCTAAACCGCAATAAACATTAAGACCCCAGAGAAGTTATCTTCTCTGGGTTTAAAGCATTAACAGGGTCCGTTTTATTGCGGGTCTTTAAAGGATTTGAGGCATTTATGGCTTACAGTACTTTTTCTCAACAAAAAAATGACCAGCTAAAAGAACCAATGTTCTTGGGTCAGTCGGTAAACGTTGCACGTTACGACCAACAGAAATTCGAAATCTTCGAAAAGTTGATCGAAAAGCAGCTTTCTTTCTTCTGGCGTCCAGAAGAAGTAGACGTGTCTAGCGACCGTATCGACTACAACAAGCTTCCTGAGCATGAAAAGCACATCTTCATCTCTAACCTGAAGTACCAAACACTTCTAGATTCAATCCAAGGCCGCAGCCCTAACGTTGCCCTACTTCCTTTGGTATCACTGCCAGAAGTTGAAACTTGGATTGAGACTTGGTCATTCTCTGAAACGATTCACTCTCGTTCATACACGCACATCATCCGTAACATCGTGAATGATCCAGGCGTAGTATTTGACGACATCGTTGAAAACGAAGAGATCCTGAAACGTGCGAAAGACATCGCGTTTTACTACGATGATTTGATCAAGCTGACGGCTGACTACCACCGCTACGGTGAAGGCAACCACAACATCAACGGCGAAGACGTTAAGATTTCACTTCACGACCTGAAGAAGAAGCTTTACGTATGTCTAATGTCTGTAAATGCACTGGAAGCGATTCGTTTCTACGTAAGTTTCGCATGTTCATTCGCATTCGCTGAGCGTGAGTTAATGGAAGGTAACGCGAAGATCATCAAGCTAATCGCTCGTGATGAAGCACTTCACCTTACTGGTACGCAGCACATGATCAACTTACTACGTAATGGCCAAGATGACTTCGAATTCATGCAGATCGCTGAAGAGTGTAAGCAAGAGTGTTTCGACCTATTCAAAGAAGCGGCTGAGCAAGAAAAAGAGTGGGCAGAATACCTATTCAAAGATGGTTCTATGATTGGTCTAAACAAAGATATTCTTTGCCAATACGTTGAGTACATCACTAACATCCGTATGCAGGCTGTTGGTCTAGGTACCGCTTACCCAGAAGCAACGTCGAACCCAATTCCATGGATCAACGCTTGGTTGTCTTCAGATAACGTTCAAGTTGCTCCACAAGAAGCTGAAATCAGTTCTTACCTAGTTGGCCAAATCGACAACGAAGTAAAAGCTGACGACTTTGAAGGGTTTGAGCTGTAATGCCAACAATCAAAATCAACAAGCTGACTTCTATTGAATCTAACCCTTCAAATACTCTATTGGAAACAATGGAACAAGCAGGGTTAGAGCCAGAATACAACTGCCGAGATGGCCACTGTGGCGCTTGCCGCTGTACGTTGGATTCTGGTGAAGTCGAGTACGTTGGTTTTGCTATGGCTTACACACAAGCCAATGAAATTTTGCCATGCATCTGCAAAGCAAAAACTGAGTTATCGCTGAGTAACGTTATTCACAGAAATAAGCAAAAAAGTGCTTAATACTTGTACTTAGATCTTATACTTTGATAACTAGCTACTTAGCGCGATTAGTACAATGTTGAATCGTTAACAGACAAGCTTAAAAATTTAAGGGCCCGATAATCTTCATTATCAGGCCCTTTTTGTATTTCATGTTGGCTCAATCAGACAACTCGCTTATTGCACCAACTCGGCTTTATTGATGTATATAATTTATTACATATATAGCTTTATAGCTTTAATTTGGACTTTATAGCGTTGACTTGGTTTTATAGTACCGCTTTAGGAATAAACATGTCTTTCAATCGCTTAACCGAAGAGTAAGTACCAAACATCGGTTTGTTGTCTAAATGCCTTCTCAGCATATCGGCAGCAACGGTCTTAATCACGTTGCGTTGGTCTTCGCGTGAGTACTGACGATAAAACTCAAGCACCTGTCCCCACTCTCCTGCTTCAGTCGACAATGCGACGCTAAATGTGTTGCCTTCTAATTTTCCAGTAACCAAAGCCAGTTCTGTACCGCACTTCTCTCTTGTAGCGCCAGCCAGTGCAAAGGTTGCGGCTAATGGATCACTCTTTTCAAGTTCGCTCTCTTTTGGCTCAGCCATGACCCATGAATGCCCAAAGCAGTCTTCAACCTGCTCATTCAATTGCAGCCACGCTGATAGGGCGCCTTTGGTCGACACTTCAGATACAGATAACGTCTTCTTTTTTTCCGCCATGATGTGTCCAATATGGTCAATCATTGGCTCATCAACGCTCACGACATTACTCTCTAGGAGCTTGTAAACCATTTGCAGAAGCTTAACGCGAGTTTCTAAGTCTGCCTTAGGACCAAACAGTTTGACCTCAATAAAAGGCAGATAAGAGCGGTAGCCAAGTTCATAGCCTGCAGGAAGCTTAAGCTGGTCTAACACATCCGAGATACCCGACTCAGACAAACCAAACGTAAACAATCGACTGCATTCAGAGGCAACCACTTGAGGGTAGGTACGCGACAAGTCAGGAAGAATCTCAAACGTAACCATACGTTTGAATTCACTCGGTACACCAGGAGTAAAATAGAAAGTAGCATCGTTGATTTTCAGCTTGAAGCCGCAAGCCGTACCCACAGGATTATCAACAATCTCTGAACTCGCGGGCAATAAAGCTTGCTTAAGGTTACTGTCAGGCATCGGCATGCCACGTCCAGAGAACATCTCTTCCATACGAGTCAGCCACTCAGGGAACATGACAAGCTTTTGATCTGAGGCCGCAGCCGCAGCGGCCGCACTCATATCATCAGTTGTCGGCCCCAAACCACCATTGACGATAACCACATCATAGTTGAAGCTCAGCATCAGCAGTTCTTCAATCAGAGCGTTCATTTGGTCGCCCACAGTTGAACGCTTTGCCAAAGCAAAGCCGTGCTGATAAAACTCAGCAGACATCCAAGCTGCGTTTGTGTCGACAATGTCCCCATGAAGAACTTCTTCACCAGTGCTTAACATTGCGATTTTCGTCATATTTATATCCCTTGTGGCCATTAAAAGACACGGCATTATTTACAAACTAGTCTAAGGTTGAGTTTGAGTCATTCACCTTTTCACAAATATTACTAATGCTTAATCTAAGGTTTTCTTAGGAAAAGCAATAAATTATTAGTTCCCTAAACTAAGCATTTAATAGATAATTGTGACTCGGATCAATTATTAACTTCTCATGGAGACCCTTGTGGCCAAATCACCGTTACTAACGAAGGTTACTGCTGCATTTACAATGCTAATGTCAGTTAACTCGGTTGCAAGCCAATACGACTTCGACCAACCAATCAACCTTTCTTATTCGGATGAATGCGCTCAAGATTACTGTGTTAA
Organism: Vibrio sp. 10N.286.49.C3; assembly: GCF_041469545.1. Lineage (NCBI taxonomy): Bacteria > Pseudomonadati > Pseudomonadota > Gammaproteobacteria > Vibrionales > Vibrionaceae > Vibrio > Vibrio sp. 10N.286.49.C3. The sequence continues at coordinate 1,631 of NZ_JBFRKT010000020.1, read as the reverse complement.
TGAAAGCTTGTACACCTATAAGCCTAGTAACAATTATGCGCTAAGCGAAACAAGCAACCAATATGATTTAACGATCGAAAAACAACCACTCTACCTTACCGTTAGCGATGGCAAAGATTGGGATTACCTCATGGGCCAAACTTATACCATTCTTGGTTTAAGTGTCGCAACCGTTGGTCTCATGACGCTTTTACCTGAAAGTATCACTAAGTGGGATGATGACCAGCGTGATATCAGTGCACTAGGTAAAAAATGGAAAGATAACGTTTCTGAAGGCCCAGTATGGGACCGTGATGAACACTTCCTAAACTACGTAATGCATCCGTATTTCGGTGGTGTTTACTACACCGCAGCTCGACATGCTGGTTATGACGAGTTTGAGTCTTTCTTATACTCTTGGACAATGTCGACATTTTTCTGGGAATACGGCGTAGAAGCGTTTGCTGAAGTACCGTCATGGCAAGATATCTTTATTACACCATTCTTTGGGGCTGTTGTCGGTGAAATGATGCTAGAAGCAGAGCAAGACATTGTTGCTTCAGGTGGCGAAGTGATGGGCTCTCAAACCATGGGTGATGTTTCATTATTCTTCCTCAACCCTGTTGGCCATATCCACTACTGGGTAAGTGATGCATGGGGTGGTGACGCAGAAGTTAATCTGAATACTAACCCTTGGTGGGATAACAAAGACGCAGCACGATTCGCCTACGATGCAGGGGCAACATACGACTCTCAGTTTGTTGGTATGAACTTTAAAGTAACGTTTTAAATCGACTTCCAGTCTCTGAACTCTATGTTACTGCATTTCAAATAAATGCGACAACTCTTCTAAAAGCGGCTCTCTAGCCGCTTTTTTTGTGCCCTACTCTTCATTCTCTTTTTTTTGCATCACAGCTTAGTTTCAAAAATTGACACAGGTCAAACATTGTTCGATGTAACCTTCTACACTGAAATTAAAGAACTTTATCACGTGATATCAAACATTTAATTAGCAACGAACAATTGAGACTTTGGGGGCTGATATGAACAGTACATTTATCGTAAACTTTATCGGACAAGCATCACCAGCAACAATCAAGCAACTTGCTGCGGTTACTCACGAAAACGACGGGAAATGGCTCATCAGTAAAGTTAACTTTATTGAAGATCAAGTTGCAGGCGTATTAAAGATTCAACTTCCAGCCATCAACGAATCAATTGTTAAGGATGCTTTCAGTGCCAATGCTGACTTGATCGTACAGTTTGTTGATTCAAACCACACTCACAACGCACAAGACACAATCCATCACCTAAGACTCGACTCTAACGACAGAGCGGGTATCGTCAACGAAGTGACACATGTACTAGACAGACAAGGGATCAGCATTCTTGATATGGATTGCCACCGAGTCTTCATCGCTGGCGGCGGTGGTGTTAGCTCAAGCTTATTTACTTCCAAGATTGCCGTTAAGCTACCAATCGAAGTTTTGATTGATGATGTCGTGAATGAATTAGAAACGCTCAGTGAAGATACTCGAGTGATGATTGAGAGCTAACGGATAGCATTTCACTTCTATCCTTACTCTTTTCTCTGGTAACAGTTATCTATAAAAAAAAAGAGCAGCTCACCGGCTAATGCCGTTCACTTAAGA
>NZ_JBFRKT010000019.1:920-1545 GCF_041469545.1 Vibrio sp. 10N.286.49.C3 | reverse complement strand
ACCCCGTTTCGCGTATTTCTTAATCAATACGACAAGTTTCAGGCATACCTAACCCAGTAAGCTTGTTCAACGCTTTTATCATCGCGTAAGTTTCACCCACCTGGGCATTGTAATTTCTTAAGCTCAATCGTCCTCCTAGCAACTGTTTAACTCGATACATCGCTGTTTCTGACAGTGAACGTTTGTGGTAACCATACCGCTCTTTCCAATACTTATTTGAGCCATATAACTTCTGGCAACCTACTGCGAGATTTCGGGGATGACCCCGCTCCCAGAAGGCAGCCCCTTCTCTTGGAGGAATAAGCGCAACGGCTCGCTTAATCTTAATTGCATCGTGACATGCTCTCGTATCATAAGCGCCATCACCAGACACCTCGTGGATACTTCGGCGAGTTTGTTTCAGTAAATTCGGGAGTACTTCTCCATCTGTAACTTTCGATAGACTTAGCTCGGCTGCAATAATTTCATGAGTGTTTGTATCCACGGCAATATGAAGTTTTCGCCAGACTCTACGTTTGCCATCTGTCCCGTGTTTTTTGACTTTCCATTCACCTTCGCCATAAACCTTAAGGCCAGTCGCATCAATAGCTAGATGTTGTATCGCACCTCTCGCTTTAGTCTTAAA
>NZ_JBFRKT010000019.1:0-128 GCF_041469545.1 Vibrio sp. 10N.286.49.C3 | reverse complement strand
CTTATTCTGTTTGCTTTGCGTCCAGCCACTTATCGCTTCTTCATCAATCCAAAAGGTCAAAGAACCGCGGTTAATGAGTTATTGATTGTATTTTGCTTCCAGTTGGTTGTTTTATAACGAGGTTTAGG
>NZ_JBFRKT010000018.1:1677-1897 GCF_041469545.1 Vibrio sp. 10N.286.49.C3 | reverse complement strand
CCTCTCGCTTTAGTCTTAAATGAGACCTCAACTTGCTTGGCTCTACGACTGATGCAGGTGTAATGCGGACAACTTAACGGCACATGGGCTAACCTAAATATCGAGTCGATAAATCCTTGCAGCGCTCTCAGTGGCATAGAAAAAACTCGTTTCACCATGAGTGCTGTCGTAATAGCTAAATCACTGAACCGACGTGGCCTCCCGCGCTTATTCTGTTTGC
>NZ_JBFRKT010000018.1:970-1173 GCF_041469545.1 Vibrio sp. 10N.286.49.C3 | reverse complement strand
CCATCTGTAACCGTTGATAAACTTAGCTCGGCGGCAATGATCTCATGAGTGCTTGTATCAACTGCAATATGCAGCTTTCGCCAGACTCTCCGCTTGCCATCCGTCCCGTGTTTTTTGACTTTCCATTCACCTTCGCCATAAACCTTAAGGCCAGTTGCATCAATGGCTAGGTGTTGTATCGCTCCTCTCGCTTTAGTCTTAAA
>NZ_JBFRKT010000018.1:248-536 GCF_041469545.1 Vibrio sp. 10N.286.49.C3 | reverse complement strand
ATACATCGCTGTTTCTGACAATGAACGTTTGTGGTATCCATACCGCTCTTTCCAATACTTATTTGAGCCGTATAATTTCTGGCAACCCACGGCGAGATTTCGAGGATGACCACGCTCCCAGAAGGCTGCCCCTTCTCTTGGGGGAATAAGCGCAACGGCTCGCTTCATCTTAATAGCAGCGCGACACGCTCTCGTGTCGTAAGCGCCATCACCAGACACCTCAAGGATGCTTCGACGTGTTTGTTTCAGTAGGTTCGGGAGTACTTCACCATCTGTAACCGTTGATAA
>NZ_JBFRKT010000018.1:0-179 GCF_041469545.1 Vibrio sp. 10N.286.49.C3 | reverse complement strand
CCCGCGCTTATTCTGTTTGCTTGGCGCCCACCCACTTATTGCTTCTTCATCGATCCAGAAGGTCAGAGAACCACGGTTAATGAGCGATTGGTTGTATTGCTTCCAGTTGGTTGTTTTGTAACAAGGTTTAGGCATAAGGCTACGAGAGAGAGTGGTGGTAGCTGATCAGATCGTAGGTT
>NZ_JBFRKT010000017.1:0-42770 GCF_041469545.1 Vibrio sp. 10N.286.49.C3 | reverse complement strand
AAATACGCGAAACGGGGTAGCTCTATCTCTAAATTTAATTACGCAACAAAGCCGCAAGGAGGCTACCTAATACTTACAAATGCAGAAAGGCCGCTAAGCGACCTTTCTACGATAATGTTACGGACATTACTCCGTATTATCTGGTGTTCTATAAATCTGCAACCAATGTCGCGCTGCAGTACTTGTTGGAGGCGCTATTTCATGATCACGGATAGTACAATACCGACCATATTTTACTACAACCGTATGATTTGTTGTATTAATTTTACACTCTTGAAAAGAGCCCCATCTCGCCCGACTTTATTACCAGGCGCTACATAGATAGCCATACAAAACCTTTAAACTAGTTTAACAGCAATATTGTTCATATTTGATGTAGTGATGAATCTAAGAAAAACAAGGTTATCCGTAAAAAGACATACGTTTTAAAAAACTCACTAAAAAAAATTATTGGTGTTCATTATTCCTATGTTCAATTGCGTGACTCCGTAACGCAGAACAGCTCCTAATAGGGAGCTGTTCTTGTGTCTAAATTTGGGCCACACTAAGTGCCGTTACGTTAAATAAATGAAACAACTAGTCTACCGAGCTAAACGTGTATCCCTCACGAGGGATAAACGGAGCTCGGAAATCGCCTTTTAAAAAGTAATAGATATCTTGTGAGTTATCATGGACAACCTCGTAGCAGCTTTCCCCACTACCAAAGTTTGAACAATATTTATTATTTTTAATGCGCCATGTGCCTTCGCTGGGTTTTACATCACCACTACTCATCCACCACGTTGTGCCTGAATCGGAAAAATATTGAACTGTTTTTTTCCCGTAATGAACACCATGAATAGTATTATTGCTAAGCAACAAATCTACTTCTGGTGAATTAACCGGCACTTCTTTAGCTAAGACAGAACATGTTACTCCTAGAAGTATTACTGCAATGATTTTTTTCATTTATATCTCCATTATATTTATAATTACGTTAAATCGCATATATAGAAACCCAATTCAGATTTAATATCAATTTAAATTTAATATCAATTCAAAAAATGAATAATTAGAGCAAATTTGATTGGTATTTATACCCGTGATCATTGAAGATGCTTGATTTTCTTTAGAATCAGGATCATGCTACGAGCCATGAAAATTGCACTGACTCCTCAACAGAAACTACAACTCGGACAAATGCACGACAATGAACGTGACAGTCGAGTTTGCGACCGTATTAAGGCTGTTTTGCTAGCTTCTGAAGACTGGAGTCAGACTATGATTTCACAAGCCCTTCGTATTAATGAATCGACCGTTGCACGTCACCTCAGTGACTACGTTCTTTCTGAAAAACTTAAGCCTGAAAATGGCGGAAGCCAAAGTAAACTTTCTGCTACTCAAACCATGCACCTAATCGAGCATTTGACTGAGAAAACCTATTCTCATACTCATCAAATTGTCGCCTATGTTAAAGAGACATTTGGACTTGATTATACGGTTTCAGGTATGAACAAATGGCTTCACCACAATGGCTTTAGCTACAAGCAGCCGAAAGGCGTTCCACACAAGTTTGATGAAGCAAAACAACAAGCCTTCATAGATGGTTATAAATCACTAAAGGCAAGCTGTGGTAAGGGTGAAACGATAGTTTTTATCGACGCTGTTCACCCAACCTTATCAACCAAAATATCTCATGGCTGGATACGTACTGGTCAGGATAAAGTGATTGAAACAACGGGTGATCGCAGCAGATTGAACATTATTGGTGCACTGAACCTGTCGGATATTGGTGCCACCATTGTTCACGATTACGAAAGCATTAACAGTGAAAGTATTGTTCGCTTTTTCTGTAAGTTAAGAGAGAGCTATCTGTTAGCCCATAAGCTTCATATCATCTTAGATGGTGCAGGATATCACCGCAGTGACTTAGTCAAAGATGCGGCGTTTGTCCTAAATATCGAACTGCATTATCTTCCACCTTATAGCCCAAACCTAAACCCAATAGAGCGGCTATGGAAAGTAATGAATGAGAAGTCGAGGAACAATGTTTACTTCAAAAGCAAACGGGACTTCAAGGCGGCAATAGGTCAATTTTTTACTGTGACTCTTCCAGAGATCGCAGGCTCTTTGACATCTCGAATTAATGATAAATTCAAGTTCTCAAGCCTGCATCTTCAAGTTGATTGGGTATATAGCCACTATCATTATGTTCAATCGTGTGAATCTGTTCTTGTAGGCGTTGTTGATCAAATCAGCTTGAGGTTCAACGACGCCATATTTGACTAATAGTTAGCTTCTAACAGGCATACCTAGTCCTATGACTTTGTTTATAGCTTTGACATTCGCCCTAATGATCTGCTCCAGTTAGACTGGAGAAGGTATTAAGCGACATATTGTTTTTCAAAGTTAATTGGGCTTAGATACCCAAGAGCCCTGTGCCTTCTTGTTCGATTATAAACAACTTCGATGTATTCAAAGAGTGCTTGAAGCATCTCTTCTCGCATCATTATCGGCTCGTCTTGGACAGCTTCTACTTTCATTGAGTGGAAAAAGCTTTCAAAACAGGCGTTCCAACAATTACCACGACGGCTCATGCTTTGAGTTATACGATATCGACAAACTCTCCGCTTGCCATCTGTCTTGCGTTTTTGACTTTCCATTCACCTTCGCCATCAACCATTGGCCAGTCGCATCAATGGCTAGGTGCTGTATTGCTTTTCTCGTTTTTGGCTTAAATGAGACCTCTACTTTCTTTGCTCTACGATTGAGCCTGGTGTAATGCACAACCAATAGCTTACGGAGAAATGGATCATTTTCATGTCTTAAAAATTGTATCTTCAAGTTGAGTGAGTCGAGTACTAGCGATATTTACCTTGAACCACATAGTTTTCTCGCTTATTGCTCTTCAGATTGCTCCAGAGACGCAACCCAGCGCAGGATCTCTGCGGTGGCTTCAATAAGATCGCCAGGAATGTATTGGTCTAACTGCCCATCCGCATATAACGCACGTGCGAGCGGTACTTTCTGCATCACCGGAACCCCTTCTTCTTTGGCAATCGCAATCATACGCTTTGCCATCGCATCAGTCTCTTTTAGGGTAATCACAGGCAGAGGTGTTTCGCCCTTTTTATAGTACAAACCGATGGCAATGTGTGTTGGGTTTGTAACCAGCACATTCGAGCGTTTAACGTTATCTCTTTGGTTAGAAGTTTGCATTTCTTGGTGCAGTTGACGACGTTGACTTTTTATTTCAGGGCTGCCTTCCATCTCTTTGTATTCACGTTTCACTTCATCTTTGGTCATCTTTAACTGTTTAGTGTGGTCGAACTTTTGGTAAGAAAAATCGGCTGCGGCAATCACAATAAAGCCTACCGCAGAGATAATCATCAATTGTTTGATTAATACGCCAGTGATGATCGGTACACACTCTAACCCACAGGTAGGTATCTGCAGTAACGTGTTTAAGTTACCTTTCAGCGTTATCCAAATAATGCATGAAAGTAACGAAACTTTGAGAATGGACTTAATAAACTCAATGATACTCTTTAACGAAAAAATTCGCTTTGCCCCTTCGACTGGATTGATCTTCTTGATGTCCGGTTTGACAGACTCGCCACTAAATAGAAAGCCGAACTGTCCCATGTTAGCCATGATGGCGACTAAGGTTGCAATCAAGAGGATCGGCGCAAGCAGATAAACCATTTCTTTGGCGATGGCGATAGCTACGTCGAGTAGTGCATCTTGAAAGCCCTGATATGCCAATTTGCTTGGCAGTAAAATTAGGGCAGATATGTGCGACATATAGTAATCGGCGAATGCAAACAACACGACAATCAAAGACAGAATCAATGAAGATGAAATGATTTCCTGACTTTTTGCAACTTGCCCTTTTTGGCGGGCATCCCTGAGTTTTTTTGGGGTGGGGAGTTCAGTTTTTTCTCCGCTCATTATTAGGACCTGTTTATTTATTTTGGTTGAATTTTGTTCGAGATAAAGCGTTTTAATCAGGTGAGAGGCGGACGGCTAATTCCTTTTCGCCGAATCGTTCTAAGTAAATCCCTCTCAACAAAGAGTAAAACGTTTTAGCTGAACTCTTTGGACGGCGTTTGTGGTTTCTTTCCACTGCATTATAGGTTTATCGAATAGAGTTACCACATTTCAAAGCATCTATTTTTGCAAGAACAATCTACAAGTCGCTGCAAAAATAAGTTCGAGAGATAAGCAGACTCTAGCGATTACCAAATAGTGTTTAGCTGCTCTGAGAACAGTGCGATTTCAGAGAAAAGTGCTTGAAAGTGGTTCATCATCAGAGCCAGATACACAATCAATAACACACTGGCGATGGCACTTTTGATCGGCATTGCCAAGAAGAAAACGTTGAGTTGTGGTGCGAATCGGCTGATGAGCGCAAGCCCAAACTCGGCAAGGAACATCGCCAGTACTATAGGCGCAGACATCAAAACTCCAAGCCACATTAATTGCTCAAATTGGTCGTAGAAAAAGCGTGCCCACCCTTCTGTTATGGTTGGAAAAAAACCTATCACAGGCCATGACGAGTAACTGGAAAATAGCGCATAAAGAAAAGTGACAAAGCCACCGCCCGAGAAGAACAAAGTGATCAGAGTTTGAGTCAACAATACCGCCGTTGGCGTCGATTGCGAACCGAGGGTGGGGTTAAACATGCTCGCCATGGCTGCGCCTCGCTGGTTATCCACGAGAAAGCCTGCCGCCTCGATTGCCCAAAAGGGGATCGCCGCAATAAAGCCAATGAGCAGACCCAATAACACCTCTTTCCCCAAGATAACCATTAACCAGATTCCATCCGTTTCTGCAGGTAAATTTTGTTGATTAATTATAGGAAATATAAAAAGTGCAAGAGAACACAAGATTCCATTTCTCACCATGGTGCCACCCAGCATTTGCTTGTTTAAGATCGGCAGGAATATAAAACAAGCCATTAACCTAGGAAGCGTTAAGCTGTACAGGAACAGTGCGTGGTGCAAATCATCGTAACTCATCGTATTTGCGGGATTTTATCTAAGGTCAATGTTGCAAACGAATGCAGCTCGGCGCCCAACCACTGTGCGGTAACAAACAAGGTAATTATGACGGCAATCAGTTTAACGACAAATCCCAACGTTTGTTCTTGAACTTGAGTCAGTGCTTGGATGAGTGAGACTAAGGTGCCAACAAACGCCGCAACCAGAATCGGTGGCAGCGACAAGAATAGAACAAGCGTTAAAGCCTGAGTGGCAAAGTGGATTATTTCGGCCGGATTCATATTTCTCTCCTCACTATCCGTAGCTGAGTACTAAGCCATGAGTTAGCTTGGTCCAACCGTCAAGTAACACAAAAAGCAGTAGTTTGAATGGTAGCGAAATTGTCATCGGCGATACCATCATCATCCCCATTGCCAGTAGGATGTTGGACACGATTAGGTCGACAGCGATGAAGGGCAGATACAACAAGAAACCAATCTCAAATGCCCTAGTTAGTTCACTGACCGTGAAGGCGGGGAGTAACAACAATAAGCTGTCTGACTCTAAGCGGTCGAAGTACTTCTGTGGCCACAAGGTTCTCGCAGCATCGGTAAAAAACACCGTTTCAGTTTCACGGATGTGTTTTTTCAAAAACTCTCGATATGGCTGCAGTCCGCTTTCAATCAGCCCTTCAACACTGTCGGAATCTTCTAGGGATATTTCATGTTGTGTAACGTAGTCGTAGGTTTCAAATCCTACTGGTGCCATAATGAAGATCGACAAAATTATCGCCAATCCGTACAGCGCCATATTGGGTGGTATTTGTTGTACACCCAGTGCGTTTCTCAATAGAGAGAACACCACAGCAAGCTTTACGAAAGAGGTCGCCATCATTGCAATGAAAGGAACCAAAGCAAGTAGGGCGAGCGTGACGATTAGGTTCAGTTCATCAGGTAACTGGATCATGCTGGCTCCTGACTACCGCCAAACAATTCGAGAACGCGAACACCTAAGCGTTCATTGATGCTCACAAGTTCACACTCACCAATAATTCTTCCGTTTGCTCGCATAGTGACCGGGTTTGAAATTGGCTGGTTAAGCTCAAAGGTAAAGCCAGGTTGTAGCGCGTTAAGTTGTTCTAAAGTTATGGTTTGCTGACCAACATCAAAAGTGAGTTCAATTGGCAGTTGCTTGTGGTCGGTAAGTACTTCAGAGCTATTGATATCGTTCATATTGGTTTCTTTATCTAGGATGTGGAGTATGGTTTCGTCGAGTTGGCATCGCCAAAGGTTTTGATTGGATATCTGAAAGAGCACTTGATGTTGTGCGATGTGGCAATCATCGAAAAACACCACATCCCCCAATTCCAGTTGCTCGAATTGGCTGACTGCCAAACGTGTTTTGCCAAAACTCAACCAGAATGGTAGTGCAATATTTTGACTTAGGTAAGATGGTGCTTGTGGCAACGCGCCAAGTAGCACATCTCGACCTTCATGCACCCAGAGGCTAAGAGATGCGTCATCACGGTTGATGGTGAGCATCAATACATTCTCTTGCTGAGTTTGCTGTTCAAGAGGTTGTAACTTGCTTAAGACAGGAAGCTGCCCAAAAAGACGTTTAATCACATCGGTGTATGGTTCAATCTGGCTATTGAGTAACGCCAATTGCAATGAGTTTGGTAGTGATTCAAAAGCCGTTGAGTCAAGCATGTCATGTAACCACAACTGTAATTGCGCACCACAAAAATCTATTTTGATCGTTTGCCCTCCAATGAATAACGCCAAACGATAGCCAGTAAATTGAGGTTTTGGCCCTAGCGTAACCGACAGGCTGTTGCTCAGGCTATCTTGAAAGTGGCATTGTTTCGCACATAGTTGATTGCTTAGCGAGATGCTTGATGCGTCGACTTTAGGGAAATTAAGTATCATCATTCGTCCTCAGGCTTCCATTCATCATAAATACTGCGTTGTTGTCGAGAACGTTGTTGATCTTGTTGTTGGTTCATTTGCTCGCTGATTGAGATTCGAATCGGTTGTTCAATCCCCAAGCGTTGTAAGCGCTCAACCAATTCTTGTTTAGCGTTTGGGTTGATTAGCGAAAGGGCATGCTCTTGTTTAATTAAGACGCTGTAACCAGAACTGTCGTGCTTAATGGAGATCTCACCACCTTTCAATTGACCTTCATTGAGAAACAGTCGGACCTCCTTCTCGTTCGCTGTTGGGAGAGAAACATAGATCTTTTCGACCAACTTACTAATCAGATCGTTCACGTTTCTTGCCGAGCTGCGAGGTGTTTGCGCTTCCATACTCTTTAGGATCACATCACCTTGAGTAGTCGGTTGGTTTATATTCGCCGCCGAGTGCAGTTTGGTGCCCACTTCAGAGGTTGAATGATGTAAATCAATGCGCTTTAAGGGTTTTAGCTTCTCTTCAAATGCGGACAACGTAGCTTTCGCTTCTGTGTTAATCTGCGCGTTACTTAAGGTTACCGCTTCTTTTACTGTCGTATCGGGCTTTAGTCGCTGACCATTCAAGACGTTTTGCACAGAGGTAGCGGCTTTACCATCAAACTGGATTGGCGCTGGTTGAGTATTCAAGCCTTTTGGGAAACCGTCAATAATGTCTTTGGGATCGAGATACAAGCCATCAAGAGATGCGCTTGAATCCGTTGAATCCGTTGAAACCGTTGAAACCGTTGAATCCGTTGAATCAGTTGAATCAGCTTGGTCTTTGGCACTCTTTTGCTGAAGATTGGCTGGCTGAGTTTTAGGCTTCAGAGCATTGTTAAAGATAGACTCAAGTTCTTCCGAGACGTTAGTCGCGGGACTCTGTCGAACCTTTTTGGGAAATCCTGCTGTGTCTGGGTGATCGTGTTTGACTCGCATTTTTACCTTCTATGAAACAATGGCACTACGAAACTCTTCTTGTTCGAGCTCTTCTTGGTACTGCACTTGACGTATTTGTTCAGCGATTTCTTGTTCGTTTAGCTGAATGAATTTTTCTTTGGTTTTATGAGCGGCGATTGCTTCTTTTTTTCTCTCTTTGAGCCGTTGAGCTTCTTGCTCCAATACTTTTTTGGCTTCAGCGGCTCGCTGCTTTAAATCGGCTTCTCTTTCCCTCAATAGTGCGATTTCTTGTCGCAATATCTCGAGTTCTTTTAGCACCACCATTTTCTGCTTCGCTTTGGTAAATCGTCGCTCTTCTTCTTCTTTTCGCCATTGGTGATAATCGACTACGGACTGCTCGGATTTTCGCCTTATAGAGAGGGCGTTGTTGACTCGGTACTCTTGCTGCTGAACTGCACTGTCAGCTCGCTCGGCACGAATCGTTTTGATCTCTAGTAACTGCTCGATCATAAGCCCGCGAGTCCTTGTAACTGAGTCACGGTTTCGTCGAGCTCACTTGTTTCGTGTGTGCCTTGACGTAAAAACGCTCGGATATCATCACTTTGATCAATGGCCATATCCGCGCGGTTATCAGCACCATGTTGGTATTCGCCAATTTTAATCAGCAGTTCAACTTCTTCATATTTTGCCAGCATTTCACGCATATGAGCTGCCGATGCTTGATGAGTTTTATCCACGATTTGGTTCATTACACGGCTTGCTGAACGAAGCACGTCAATGGCTGGGTAGTGGTTCATTGCGGCCAGTTTCCGAGAAAGAATAATGTGACCATCAAGTATTGATCGGGTCTCGTCGGCAACTGGTTCTGTCATATCGTCACCTTCTACAAGTACGGTGTACAGAGCGGTGATGGAGCCTTTGTCTGATTGGCCAGCACGTTCCATCAGTCTTGGCAATGCAGCAAAAACAGAAGGCGGATAACCTCGTCGTGTTGGTGGTTCACCTGCTGCCAAGCCGATTTCACGTTGAGCTCGGGCAAAGCGAGTGACAGAATCCATAAGCAGTAGGACGCGTTTACCTTGGTCACGGAAGTACTCTGCGATGGAGGTGGCCACAAACGCAGCTTTGGCACGTTCCATTGCAGGTCTATCTGAGGTTGCTACGACTAACACCGCCCTTGTCATGCCTTCTTCACCAAGGTCGTGTTCGATAAATTCTTTAACCTCACGCCCCCTTTCGCCGATAAGGGCGAGAACTGTGACATCAACGTCAGCGGAGCGGATGAACTTGGCGAGTAGGGTACTTTTACCACCACCAGCCGCGGCAAAAATACCCATCCTTTGTCCTTCGCCGCAGGTGAGTAATCCGTCTATCGAACGAACCCCCATGGAGATGGGATTTTCGATCAATTTTCGTTGCATCGGTGGCGGTGCATCTTTGTAAACTGGATACCAAGCACTCGGTTCTTTATTTTGGGTGCCATCAAACGGGCGACCCAGTCCATCCAGTACCTTACCTAACAAGTGGTTGCCAACGCCTACTTCATGCATTTTTCCAAGTGGACTCACTTCGGTGTTGGAGGAAATACCAAGCATGTTTCCAAGTGGAGTAAGTAACGCGTGATGTTGCTGAAAACCAACCACTTCCGCGAGAAGCGACAAGGTTTGGTCAGGGTTGCGCAACTCACAAAGTTCCCCAACACGAACACCAGGAACCACGGCTTTGATGATGGTGCCAGTAACTTGAGTAACTCGGCCGCGGATTTGTATCAAACGAGTTTGTCTGATAGCAGATTGTTGCGTTTCGGTGATGTATGAGAAATCGTTCAATTTAGGAAATATGCGTAATAACTGGTAGTGATAGAGTAGAAAGGATGGGGCAGTATTTATAGTGACTATTGGTCGGGAGTTTTTAGAAAACTAAAAATGCCCTAAAAAAACACGTCTGATTTTGACAGCCTATTGCAAATACAACATTTACACTCAAGTCATATTGTACGAAAGGAGTGCAAATGAGTGAGTATTATCAACAATCAAATTGCAACGGGTAACAAGTTTGACACGCCAATTCGAAGCGGTCATGAGTACGTACGTTCTGGGGAGTCAATTGGTGGAAACTATCGAGGCGAGAGCGTCCGAGTACACAATGCTACTCAATCATTATTTGACGCAATGGAGGAGCTGACGTCATTAGGCTCAGAAAAAGCAGAAAAAGATCTAACCAAACGTAAAGTAAAAGATGGTGGTCTTCGGGTTAATGAAGCTCATGAGTTGGTGTCTGAATATTTAAGGAAAGTTCCTGATCTTGAGAAGAACCAAAAGATCAAAGACCTTGCTACCAAGATGGCGGGTGGCAACTTATCAACGATCGCGCAGCTACAAGCTTACCTTAATGGCTTTTCTGAAGAGAAGAGTCACCAGTACCTTGCATTAAAGGCGGTAAAAAAGTTTCTCGGAGCGAACCCAGAAAGTAAGAATCTGTTGGCGCTGATTGACCAAGCCCTTCTGAACTTTGAGCAAAATCCAGATTCTTGGTCTCAGATTGATACCGAGATTCGTGTGTCGAGCTTTGCTGATGAATATAGCAAAGAGCAAGACTTTAGCAGTTTGCACCAACTACGCGGTTTCTATCGTGACACAGTACACAGTTACCAAGGCTTAGGCTCGGCATACAAGGATGTGGTTGAGCGATTTGGTGAAAAAGAGGTGTCCACCGCCGTCGACTTTATGTTGCAAGGTATGAGTGCAGATTTAAGTGTTCAAGGCAGTAATATTGATTCGGTTAAGCTGCAGCTTTTGATGTCAGATATGCAAAAACTTAAGACGCTGAATACCCTTCAAGATCAAGTTAGTAATATCTATCAGATGTTTAAACCTCAGCAGGCAAGCCATGGCTTATCAAGTTACTGATTTAATGTCGGATGTCATCGACTTAGTTGAGCAGCGCTGGGTGGGAAGCGAAGAGATATGGAACTTAGTGAACGCCATGAAGTTGGGGGCCATTGAGCGACAAATTAGTTTTTTACGAGAACTGCACAACTTAGTTCGGCATATTTCCATTGATGTGTTTAACGACGAAGAACAGCGGCAAAACCTAATACAAGCAATACAAAAAGTGCTTGATGAAGCGATTGATTTAGAAGAAGAGGAAATTTGGAACGATGAATTGGATTGATGCGTCAGTGGATGATTTTTGCCGAGGAATGGGGCTTGAAGCCGTAAATTTCTCGTCGGCTGGACGTGTTCAGTTGAGCTTTGAACAAAGCGGCACCTTGTACCTTGAGAAATATCAGGATTGTTTGTTTCTTATGTTGGTAAAAGCGCTGCCATGGCATCAATCTAATGAGTCAATTAAAAAGGCACTGAGCTTTTGTCATTCAGGGCAAGGGTGGCCATTCACTATTAAAACTGGGCTGTTCGATGAACAAGCGTTAGTTTTCTCAGCGCAAATTGAAGGCGATGAAGTTACCTTACCAACCATAGAACAAGCATTCGCGTTGCTAGTTCGTTTGCATAACGACGTGGTGAACTCATGAATCGGATTAGTACATTAAACGTTGGTATTGAAAGTTTTGCTCATATCTCTCTTGAGCAAGTCGAAAGCGACTTTCCACAACGTTTTCAACTGCTACCTGACGGTCAAGCCATCGCGACGCACCTAGAGAAATTGTATGAACTTCGCCCTTCAGAGCAGTACTTGATGCCACTCGCTAAGCCAAAGATTACACATACAGACTTACTTCGCCCAGAAAAATACCGTCAGCAGTTTGATATAACTCTGCAAAGACTTCAAGACTTGGCGAAGAAAAATGGTTCTCATACGCTAACTCAAGCAGCGGAAACGTTGCAAACTACTCAATTAGATCAACGTTATCTCACCATGGCGTTGAATCTACTGATTCAGGTTTAACTCCCATGTTACAAGCAAAAGATGTGGAGCTATTGCTTATCCACGGGGCTCTCCAAGTTCAATATAAAAAACCTAAACAAGCAATTATGTTACTCGAAGCGCTGTTGGAAATCGAACCTCAGCATAAAGAAGCTCGCCAAACATTAGCGGTAGCATGCCTGGATTTAGGGCGGTACGCTCGTTCAATCGAACTGTGCGAAAGCTTGTTGGAAGCCAACAACTCTAATGAAGCTGGTTTATGGTTTTGTCTTAGCCAAGCCCGCTGGAAACAAGATGATGTTGAGGGCGCGCGCCGCGCTCATCGCTGTTATATAAAATCTCTAAATAGTGAACCAAATGAATAAGTTGATCGATATTATTAACAAGGTTGGGCAGCGTAAAGACATCATGCTTGCCGTGATGCTACTGGCAATCGTCTTTATGATGATCTTGCCTTTACCTACGACATTGGTGGATGTACTTATCGGTACCAACATGAGTATAGCGGTCGTCTTATTGATGATTGCTATCTACATTACATCCCCCCTAGAGTTCTCTGCATTCCCAGCGGTTCTGTTGATCACTACACTATTTCGCTTGTCACTTTCTATCACTACAACACGACTTATCCTGCTGCAAGGTGATGCTGGTCAAATCGTTTCTACCTTTGGTAACTTCGTCGTGGGTGGTAACCTGGTCGTGGGCATCGTAGTTTTCCTGATCATCACAATCGTTCAGTTTATGGTGATTACTAAAGGTTCAGAAAGGGTAGCGGAAGTCAGTGCTCGATTCTCCCTTGATGCGATGCCAGGTAAGCAAATGAGTATAGACGGCGATATGCGCGCCGGGGTAATCGATGTTCATGAGGCGCGTCATCGCCGTTCAGTGATTGAAAAAGAAAGCCAAATGTACGGCTCTATGGACGGGGCGATGAAGTTCGTAAAAGGAGACTCTATTGCTGGTCTGGTGATAATCGTGGTGAATATTCTTGGCGGTGTAACCATAGGTGTGACTCAAAAAGGCATGTCAGCGTCGGAAGCATTGGAGCTATTTGCTGTTTTGACCGTAGGTGATGGCCTGGTATCGCAAATTCCGGCTCTCTTTATCGCGATTACTGCCGGTATTATTGTGACGCGCGTTTCGAATGAAGAGTCCTCTGACCTAGGCTCAGATATCGGAGCACAGGTTACAGCACAACCAAGAGCTTTGTTGATTGGCGGTGTGTTGCTAGTGTTGTTTGCGCTTATTCCCGGTTTCCCGAAGGTTACCTTCTTTGTTCTTGCTATTGTAGTCGGTGGTGGCGGCTTTTTCTTACTCCATAACAAAAAACAACAAAGTAAATTAAGCAGTGCCGACTTACCAAGTTTTGTTGCCCAAGGCGCGGGCTCGCCAGCCGCCAAATCGAACAAAGCGGCACCTCAGCGCAACAGCAAAGGAAAACTAGGTGAACAAGAAGAGTTCGCTATGACGGTACCGCTGCTAATCGATTTGGATGCTCGCTTACAAGAGAGCTTAGAAGCCGTCGCTTTGAATGATGAGCTCGCACGAGTAAGACGAGCGTTGTACCTAGATCTCGGCGTGCCGTTCCCGGGGATTCACTTACGATTTAACGAAGGGATGAGCAACGGTGAATACTTGATTCAATTGCAAGAAGTGCCAGTTGCCCGCGGTCGGATTCAAAGCTTAAAACTGCTGGTGACAGAAGATAATGAGCAGATCGATTTGCTTGGTATACCTTACGAGAAAGATGACGATTTTCTACCGGGAATTTCGAGTATTTGGGTAGACCACAGTCATAAAGTAAAACTAGAAAACAGCCAAGTGGGCTTTTTAACTCCCGACCGTATTTTGACTTACCACCTATCTCATGTGCTAAAAGAGTACGCCCAAGATTTTATCGGTATCCAAGAGACTCGTTATTTGCTAGAGCAAATGGAAGGCAGTTATTCCGAATTAGTAAAAGAGACACAGCGTATTGTGCCTTTGCAAAAAATGACGGAAATCCTACAACGCCTTGTCTCTGAGGATATTTCTATTCGTAACTTACGAGTGATCTTAGAAGCAATGGTGGAGTGGGGACAAAAAGAAAAAGACGTGGTTCAGTTGACTGAATACATCCGTTCAAGTTTGAAACGCTATATTTGTTACAAGTACGCCAGCGGTCAAAATATGTTGCCAGCATACCTGTTAGATCAGAGCTTGGAAGATATGCTCCGTAACGGTATTCGTCAGACTTCGTCGGGCAGTTACTTAGCGCTTGACCCTTCCGTTACTCAACAGTTTGTCAGCGACGTTAAGCAAGCAGTTGGTGATTTGAGCCGTATGCCAAATAAACCAGTGTTAGTGGTGTCAATGGACGTACGCCGTTACGTGCGAAAATTGATTGAATCTGAATACTACGATCTGCCAGTGCTGTCTTTTCAAGAACTAACGCAACAAATTAATATTCAACCTTTAGGCAGAGTGGGAATGTAATGGCATGTGTACTCAGTCAGTCTTTAGTGACGTCAGGAATCAAAGTGAGGCCTTATTTCTGGCAGAAAAGCACTATCTTACTTGGCCATCGCTACGAATACGACGGTATGGAGCTCGTGTTCCGAGTAGACGATGGTGAAATTATCATCGTTTTGTTGCGAAGAATTACTCCAAACCAAGGTTTGAGCAATCCTTTCTCTGCACTGTTTTTACTCGCAGAACATGCTATCCGATTGTACCCACTCAACTGGATCATTCGTGGCAACGTTGACGTATTGCGTGGTAGCAATATGAGTAACCAAAGATTAGCGCAATTCTATTTGGGAGCCTGTGGTGCGAGTCACGATGAACAAGATGATTGGTACTACTTGCGCCTGAGTGACTACCGCCCACTTAAAAAGAGAAAGAAAGTAAAAACTCTCGACTGTTACTGACAGCATCTAATAGATGCTTCGCTTTAATATAGGTATCAAGATGAAGCAACCCTTTACCGAAACCATTGAAAAATCAGAACTTGCTATCCTTACTGCAGATGACAGAGCTGAAGTGTTCAATGAACTACTTGAAGGATTAGGTGTTGGTCCAGTAGCAGGAAATATTCTGCTTGATGGGTTAAACGCCGATCCCAAACTGATGAAACAAGCAGAACATGAATTGCTCGAGGAAGTACAACGCCGCAGACAACAACAACATCCGCTCCACGGCACTAATGCCGAAGGCTCTAGGCGCAAGCGGCCTGTGTTACTTCGTGGCATAGTAATTTAAAGGTTTTTAAATGACGGATATAAACAGAAGAAACCCAGTAGGTGGGGTAGGACCTCGACCAGAGCCGCAGACCTCATTTCAGGATCGTTTGGCTGATAAATTGGCTAATATTTTAGGGGAGCCAAATGCGGCTAAGTTGAAGGCGTTGATTAGTCAATTGCCTAAGGTGTTAGGGCGTAGTGAACAAGATAGCCTTGATCTTTATGCCAATTCATTGAGGAAACTACTAGAAAAACAAGCAGCATTTACTGGCACTGCTGCAGTTGATACTGCTGCTCATTGGATGAAATCGTTGCAAAATCAAGCGGTGAATGGTCAGATTTCACCTCAAGACTTGGTAAACGGAGTCAACAAAACACTTACTTACCAATTCCGAACTTGGTTCGAAAAGCAGTTAAGTGACAAGGTAGACAATTCGCTCCCTACAGACTTTATCAATCAGTTCCGATTAGGAAGCCAGAGTACCCAAGAAGAACAAATAGCTAACTTAGATGCCGATGCACTTAAACAAGCTACTGCGAAGATCAGTGTGTTTATAAATTCACTTTCTCAGCAAATGAGCTCTAGTAAGGTTCGTGAGAACGCTATTTCTTTTTTGCGTAATGCATTTCGCAATCTAGGTTCGGTAGACATCAACGAGCTAAATAACTCGGATTATTTATTAACGAAAGAAAGCTTCAAAGCAGCAGTTTTAGCACAGCTTACTAGATCTTTAAATAATGCAGGTCTTACGCTAAGTGGCAGTGATGCACAACTTTTGGCAAATAAAATCACTTGGCTTCCAGGTATGTCTAAGCAGGAGCTTAGAGGAGGGCTGAACGATCTGGTGAACCAAGTAAAAGGTCAATACGCAAATGCTTATGGAGCTGGTTCGGTTAGTAAGCTGCAAATAGTACTTGATGCGGCAATTGCAAAGCTAAGGAGCTCATCTACGGATATAACGCTCTCTAGCTTATTCTCGAATATGGCTGTGAGTCTTATAAACACTCAAGTCGATGCCTTTTATAGCAGTCTTCACGAAGTGCAGAAGTTCCAAACTCCACAACAACAGGTTGACCAAATAAAACAGCATACAGCACGAGATATAAGATTTCAGTTTGAAAAAATGATGTTGAGGAAAGATGTTGGTATCGACTTTGCCACTCGTCATAAAAAAATGATGAGTAACCTAGCCGCTCTGAAAGCTCGTTTAAGTAAAATCACAGAAGATGAAAAGAAAATAACGGTAGGGACTGACGGTCAAAGGAAAGCAGATGTTAAAGCTGAGCACTCGTTAACCTCTCGTGATTTGTTATCTGTGATTGATTCGACTATTGGCGATCGTTTTGATGAGCGCGTGCTGTTTTCTTTAAATGAGCGTCGAGTGAACCGTCTTGAAAAGCGTAACGAGAAGAAAGAGGAACTCCAAGAGCTTACGACTAAACTAAAAATATTTGGTCAAGTCCAGACTACCATCAGTACAAAGTTATCGGAGATAATTAACTCAAGTACTGGTGGTGGGCATTATTATCCAGACAGGCAGCATTTTACTTATAAACATTTCGGATATGAGACTCAACAAAAGTTTGAAAAAGGTAAGGAGTTTAAGTATTTAGAAAAACATATAACTCCAAGGGTTGGTTCTGATGGAGTTAAATACTTTACTCACAAACAATTTTTAGAGCATGCAGGAGTGACTGTTAGTCGCGATGTATATTATAACAATACAGATAACAAATACCTTAGTAATTTTTCTAGCTCGGTTTCAAGTAAGTCGAAGCCAATTAACGATTCTGTACAGTTAAAAACTACTGCGTTAAGCGACATCAGTTCCCAATACAACGCAACTGTTGAAGCTATGAACAAATTTGTTCAAAAGTACCACAATATTTTGCAAGCAATCCTACGAGCGATTTAAGGATAAATAACCATGACTACACAAAACCCGGTAACTGACCCATCTCAAATGCAAGCAGAGGAACTCCTTTCGTTTCTTGAGGAAGGTGGAACGTTAAAAATGCTGCACGATGTATCAGCAGATACCATTGAGCACATTTACGCTGTTGGATTCAATTTTTTCCAATCAGGAAAAATAGAGCAAGCCGGTAAGATATTCCAACTGCTTAGCATGCTTGACCACTACCAAGCACGATTTTTTATTGGTTTAGGAGCTGCTCGTCAAGAACTGGGTGAGTACCTGCAGGCGATTGACGCCTACAGTTATGCAGCGCTTGTAGATATTAATGACCCACGCCCACCTTTCCACTCTGCAGAGTGTTACCTAAAACTTGAGCAATTAACAGAGGCAGAGAGTGGGTTTTACAGCGCGAAGGGGATGTCTGCCGGAAAACCAGAGTATGCAGATTTGCATCAACGCGCAGGCATCATGTTAGAAGCGGTGAAAAACAAAAGGAGTAACTAGAATATGAATTCTATCGCACTAGACCGCACTCAGAGTCAGGCATACTTACCGGATTCTGGTCAAACAATGTTAGATAAGGTTACTAAGACTGCATCTCACGTGTCAGCTTCAGTAACGGTTGAAAACGTAAAAGGTAAAAAATCTGAAGTACCGAACACTGGTAAAGTTAAAGTTCAGCTTGATGCACCGAACGCTGCAGTTAGCGATAAGGTCAATGAATTAACGCTGAAAGCCATGAATCAACTACAAAAAATCGTTGATTCGATTGCCAAGGTTTTACATGCGGTCGCCGACAACACGGGCTCACTAGCAGTGAAAATCCTGGCAGGGTCAGCCGATGACTTTGAGGTAGAGCTAGCTGCTATCACAGACAAACTGAAGAGCGTACAAAACAAGCTTAAGATCCAAGAAGTAAAAGTAGCGAAAGCGAAACACGAACAAGAAATAAAGGATAACGAACAAAAACTCAAAGAGTCTGAAGCTGCGGCTAAAGAAGCGAAAAAATCGGGTCTGGTTTCCAAGATATTTGGGTGGGTCAGTGCCGCAGTTTCGATTATAGTGGGCGCTGTAATGGTGGCAACTGGTGTTGGAGCAGCAGCTGGTGCACTAATGATTGCCGGTGGTGTATTGGGTGTAGTCAGTATGGCTATGCAAGAACCAGCTGTTCAAAATGCAATGAAAGAAGCTGGCATTAATGTCGATGCTCTCAGCAAAGTTATGATGGCTTTAGAGATTGCGGTTGCGGTTATTGGGGCTGTTGTGACGTTTGGCGGCGCGGCTGCGGGCGGTATTGCTAAATTGGCGGGGAAAAGTGCCAGTAAAGTAGCACAAAAAATCACTGATATTGCGACTAAAGCGGCAGCTAATATGGCAAAAGTTGCAGATATGGGTTCTAAAGCAGCCACGACGACAGCTAAAGGTATTCGATTTGCTGCAGAGTCATTAGATCTTCTTTCTAATGTTGGTAAAGGCTCTGCCGATAGTGTTCATTCCAATAATAAAGCTAAAGTGACAGAAATTAATGCGGATCTTACTCAGCAGAAAGCGGAGAAGGTGCTGACTCAATCGGTTATTGATAAGCTTAAAAAAGAAATCGCTAAGATGATGGAAGGTTTCCAAGAGTTGATGAATGTCATCATGCAGATGATTCAGGCGAAAAGCGAAACGATGGAAACGGTAATGAATCGTCCAGCGACGGTTTAAGGAGAATTTATGTTAGATAAAATTGGTAAGACTGGGAATGCAGATCTATACGGTTTGGGTGAGATAGATAAAACGACTAAGGTTGAAAAAGCCCCCGAGACAAAAACCGAAGCAGCGGTTCGTGGTAACGATGAGACGGCGGTGTCAGGTGCTAAACATTATCTTTTGGAAAGACCTAAAGCGCCGAAAAGTGGAGAACAAGCTCGCGTGGTTGAAAAGCTGATGACCGCTTTGGCACCAACAGCAAATCTGCTTATGAAAACCCTAGAAAAAGCACTTCATGGTCAATCTGGAACTCAATCATCGTCAAATACGGTTTCGGAATCTCTTGCTTTGATGACCTTACTGTACCAAGTTTCGAAGTTAAGCCGAGAACAACAAACACTTGAACGTGAAATCGCGGTTGAAGCGAATGTAGCGAGCCTTAAGAGTCAAGCACAAGAGCTAAATAAATCTGCTAAAGCGATGATCGCAATGGCTGTAGTTTCAGGAGTTCTAGCCGGTGTAACGGCAATTTTGGGCGGAATAGGTTCTGCTAAAGCTGGTAAACAAATTAAAGCGGAAGCATCGACTAATACATTACTGAAAACACAAAAAGCTGGTGTAGATAAGGCTAATGATTTGTTGAACAATGGTGGGTTATCGAAAACTCAACAGCAACAGTTAAAGCGTGTTCAGGATGTCGGGCAAGACCGTCTTGGTAATTTGACTGATAAATTGACAAAAGGGGGGCGAAAGTTTGACAAAGCTACCACCTCTAATCAAGCGCGAAATTCGATTCTTCAGTCTCTTAGTCAGATGGCAAACTCAGCATCAAATGTAGAGCAAACTAAAGCTCAGGCTCGCGGTAAAGAAGATGAAGTTCTAGCGACACGTGCACAAGCATTGAAACAGAAAGCTGACGAAAATATTGGTTTTCAAGATAGTATGCTTAAAGAGCTGCGGGATCTGTTTCGCTCAATTGCTGATAGCCAAAACCAAGCATGGCGAGCATCTGCTCCTACCGTTTAAAACCACTGCGGATTAGAGTCCCCTTCTTCTAAAGTAGGTTGGCAATTTTTAGTAAGTCAGTAATGCAAGTTACTGGCTTTTTTCATGCATTTTATTTGGCAAATTCACACCTAGACTGAAATGCCGCCTAATTTCGTTAGACGTATGTATCAACTCTTCAATAAGCGTTTTAACTCGTTAAGATTTTTGTCCTGAGTCAGCAAGAACTCTTCCTTGAGGAGATCATTGACACGCTTATCTACGCTTTGTTGCGATTATCAACCCAATAATAAAACCCACTCCTAGCATAAGTTCATAGCCATTTTACTTTAGATTTTCCGCGATGTGTGGAATCCACTCATTCTCGGCGTTGTTGATCAAATCAGTTTGAGGTTCAACGACGCCAAAAACTTTGAGACCAGTCGAGTCAATCGCTATATGGCGAATAGCTCCTTTGGATTTATTGCGATATTTGACCTGAACTGTCTTCGAACGGTTGCTGATACAGGTGTAGTCAGGGGACGTCAGTGGAACATCCAATAGCTCAAAGATAGAACCAATAAAGCCTTGAAGAGCACGTAATGGCGGATAGAAGATCCCCTTAATCATCAAGGCAGTTTCAATCGCGGTATCAGAATACTGGAAACCTCTACCACGCTTGCACAGAGCCTTATTGTATTCCGCCCAGTTAGTTATCTTCTTTTCCGCTTTACCCATGTCACCACCGTTCTAACTACCATAAAGGATCAGATCACAAGACTTGGAAAAGGTTCAACTGATTTAAGCAACAATGCATTCATTCTCTGTTACTAGGAGGACGATGAGCTTAAGAAATTACAATGCACAGGTGGGTGAAACTTATGCGATGAGCAAAGCGTTGAACAAGCTTACTGGGTTATAAAACTTGTCGTATTGACTAAGAAGCACACGAAACGGTGCGAATCTGTCTCTAAACTAAATTAAGCATCAAAGCCTCTTAAAGTTCATTGAGTATAAAAACTTCCGCCCGTATTTAATATCTTGCCATTCCCTCATCTTTATAATTCTTCTCACTACGAATAAGAACCCTCAGAAAAATACACAGAAGGAACACAATGGATATTTATCAGGAAAGTATCAGTTTTTTAGGTAACGGCGTGGATTTTGATGAAAACGGATTATTTCAATGTGAGTTATCATCGGATACGAATAATCATGATGAAGCACTTTTCTTAACCGTATTTAAGAACGAAACCACCATTAGCTTACACATGTCTCTCACCAGCCCTGTGGAGTTGCCAACCCCTCTTCCAGAAACGATTGCTATCGCGATTGGTGAACATGCTCTGGAACCTTTCCGTGGTGGTTTCGGTATCGGTCTAATGCCTGATAGCCGAAGGTTAACGAGCTACAAGGTTATTTTTCTCTCAAACAAACCTCAAGATTATGTGCAGAACACTTTTCAGCAACTGTTAGAAAGAATGGAGCAATGGCACCATTTTATTGAGCAAGCGGATAACGCAGAGACAATCCCAGAAACACTTCCTGCTGGGATCTTTGTTTAAGTTCCCTTATTTAAAATACGAGTTTAATGTATGTCTACAATTCAAATTAATAGCCAGCATCGAGGTAATTTAGACCTCGCAGATATTCAAAATATTAAAAGTAGCGCCAAAGAAGGCGATACCGTTAAATTTGGTTCTGTATTTGGTAAAGAGTACAGCGTAACTAAAAATAGCGATGGTGACGTTACTCTAAAACAAAAAGAAAACCGAAGCTTTTTTAATCGTTTCTTTAGTAAAGCCGATTCTTCAAAAAACGGTGATTTAAAGCTGAATCAGATGAATCAACAACTGCATAAAAAAGAAGGCAGCGGCAACGTTAAGGTCTTAACTTTGACCTATAACCAAGCAAACCAAAAGATGCCGGAAGACACAAAGAACTACTTCCAGAACCTGATTCAAAAAGGTGACTATGATGTGGTTTTGTTTGCGGAACAAGAGTCTAAATTGCTTGCTAACGATCTTGAGCTTGATGGTATGAACCTTCTGAGTCAAAACAAAATGAAAGTTATGACGAAAGGTCTTGGTGAAGGTGTTAGCTACACTTCAATGTCCGTTTTTGCAAAAGACGGCGTCGATATTAACGTCAAAAAAGAGTCTGAATACCGTCATGGTATCGGTGGTCGAAACATGGAATTCTTCATGGGTATCACTGGTAACAAAGGTGGCGTAAAAACGGCTCTAGAGATCAATGGTCAAGCTCTAAACGTCATTTCTGCACACTTGGATTCTAACAAAGAAGTCAAACGTGAATTCGAAGGTAACAAGTTGATGGAAGGGAGCAAACCGCATGAAGAGGTTCTGATCACTGGTGATCTGAATGAGCGTGAAAAACGCACCGCTCAAGGTTCTGATGTGATGTACGATCCAGTCGCACATGATGATACGCATTTAGCCAAGCATGGCTTTAAGTTCAATCCTCTTAATAGTCACACTTACATGCAGCTTGATAAGCACACTGGTAATATTAAACAAAAAGAAGGTCGTGACCGACCTGACTTCGGTGAGCTCGATAATACTGGCTTAACAAATAAAACAGGCAACTTACAAAACCATGAAACCAGTGTTATCACTGAAGGGTTTGATAATGTCAGCGACCACAAGCCAGTACAGTCTACATTTGAAGTAAGAGGCTCCTCTCAAAAGCTGATTGAAAACGCACAAACACATACAGCAGAAGACTTCAAAAATGAAGCAGCGTACTTAAATCCTGGTACTGATCCGGCAAAAGCGACGTTTGATGATGTGACCTCAGCGAATCAAGCTCGCCTTGGTCTAGAAAACTTGAGTAGCGATGAACAAGCGTTTGTAAAAGAGAACTTCACTAGCTTTATCATCGGCAAAGATGCCATCTTTAGCCAGCTAACAAATGGCTTTATGGAAGAGATGCGTCAGCTTCACACTGCTAACCTGACCACCGGTCAACTACAGACTCAACAAATTGAATTGACCGAGAAATACGAACAGCTTAACCGCAAAGTAAACGCTCAGTTTAACCAGCAGTTCATTGCCAACCTTTAAGATAGACTCACCAGAATACCTATTTGTGAATCTATCTAGATGAATAGGAATGATGAATACAAAAGGTGATCGTAAGATTGCCTTTGCGTTCGATAGTAATCAACCTATATATACTCAAAAAGCGTTTGACGCATTTCGTTTCTTGTCATGATCTGCTCGCCTTGGCTCGCTTCAATTTTAGCTGGATAGAAGAAGTTTAAACTCAAGAATTTGTCGATATAAAGGATTAACGAGTGGTTAAAACTGAATTACGCAACAAAGTCGTCTGCTGTCAATAAATTATAATTTTGGATTGTTAACTTTAGCTAACAAGACCTGTTTACGACAGAAATGTATTCCCTTCGTTGTGAGTGATGGCGGGTAATAAGGATAAAACTAAGTGGTATCTAGGACTTTTTTTTTATTTTTTTGTTGTTAAATTATTGATTTTATTGATTTGTGTAAAAGTGATGCAATCGAGTTCATCCTTTATTTATAAAGATATTTCATTAGAATATAGATAGTTAGCAAGAACGGATAGAAAGCATGTTGCATATCGAGGGTTCAGCGCATTATATGATGAGGTCAGTTATGTTTTTGAGAAGCATGATTGCTTGATTTACTTTGGCGAACTGCCAAAGCAACGATTGCCCTTTTCTAAATGGTGCCAGTAAACGATGTATTTCATAAGTAGATAGTCGCGACCGTGCAAAGAGGCTATGCGTGCTCCATACGAAGGGGGGTCTCTGTATTGATGATACTAATTGCAGTGGTCAAATTGCTCCAGCCCTTGATAGATAACAACGGATAACCATAGCGAGTATAGCGAAATGCCCCTTATTACTGGATTAAACCGCTTTGATGCCATGGGTAACCATAACTTTGTCACTGACAATTTAGATGAATACTTGTCTCCTATGAAAAAGAACTCTTATTGCTTAATATTCCTTGCATTGATGCTAAGCGGTTGTGCAACCAAAAACCCAGTGTCAAATGGGTTTTCTAATCATCTTCAAGGAGCACTATTTGGTTGGATAACGTTTGATAATTACACCGCTCCAGTGAGTACATTTCTAAGCGTCGATGTGTGTCAGGTTTTAGATAGTCAGTGTTTTACTGTTTTACAACAAGAGTATCAAGGGGTTCAGTTACCCGTTCAATACTCGTTTGTTATTGCTCCGATTCAAGCTGGAAATGGCGAGATGAAAGTGCGCGCGATATTGCGTTATCAAGGTGAGATTATCGCAAAAAAGGAAGAGCGATATATCTTTACGCAAGGCAGTGTATATACCAACTTAAACCTAGAGGCTTATAATAATTACTAGGAAGTAATATTTTCCTTTATTATTATGTTTAATGCGTTGGAGGATATCCTAGTTCTAGGTATATTTAAAATAAGGTCATTGGGTTTTTTATTATGTAAGCATCAGTTCCTTTGAATATATATGGCTATCCCCAGGTGCTTTAATAAAGCATGTCGCACTTATTGGTTGGAATGTAAATCAAGCGAACTTTAAAAATACCACGTTCATGTGTTTAATGTAAAATTTCTTTTTGTATCACTAGTTGAAAATTAGAAAATACTAATTAACTATCAAAAATATGTCACGACGATATCAAAAATACTTTTTTGCCAGAATTATTTTTGCTATCGAAGTTAGCGCTTGGTTATTCGTTATTATTCGGGTTGGATGGTAGTGTTATGGACTATTTATTGGTAATCGGTCTGCATTTGCAATCGCACTGCTGGCTTCGACAGTTTCTCTTGTTTGAACTGGAGGAATTAAAATTATGAAGGGTAGAAAATGGATGTGTTAGGCCGACTAAACGCCGAAAGGGTCGACTCGCACTTGCGAAAAATTCATGGTGCGTGCTGCTATGAAAAATACGATGAAGTGTTTCATTCTAGCCAGTCTCATATTGTTATCGTTCACAATGGTCAATTGAGGGTGCAAACCGGGGGTTGTACGCTAGACGTGGTCGCTGGTCGAGGGGTTTATCTTTCTCAAGGGGATTACTTACTAGAATACACACCGATAGGCGGTCAATATGCGGCTTCGGTTATCGAATTTGACAATGAACTGGTGAGTCAACTATTGCAAAAGCATAGTGACCTTTTGATGTCGTTGCCAAAGGTTGAGGATGTACAGTCTGGATTATTCCCTTTTACTCTAAACTTATTGATAGAACAGACGTTATTAGGGATTAATACTCTAGAAGAGCAATCTTTTCCTGATGCTATTATGCGCTTAAAGTATGAGGAAATGCTCATCTTGTTACTGCATGGTGACCAAGGTGAACACCTCTACGCGTTGTTATCACAACTGACAAATCGAACCTCAGAGAGACTCCGTCGCTTTATGGATCTTCATTATCTTAAAGAGTGGAAACTGACAGACTATGCTCAAGAGTTTGGTGCGAGTCTGACTACGTTTAAAGAGCTTTTTAACGAATATTATGGTATCTCCCCTAGAGCTTGGATCAGTGAACGTCGTTTATTACACGCTCACAAACTATTGCTCACAAGCAAGATGAACATTGTCGATGTTGCGATGGAAGCGGGGTTTTCAAGCCAGTCTTACTTTACACAAAGTTACCGTCGTCGCTTTGGAACGACACCAAGTAAGGTCCGTTCTGGAGATGATCCGGTAGTAATTGTTAAGCGAAATGTCTGACGACTAAAATTTTCTGACTAATTTTGAAAGGCATTAACGGGTGTAAACCCTATTATGCTCAGCGTAACGATGAACAAAACTATTATCTCTACTTCCTTCTGGATTGCTCGAAGTAGATACGGAGAAGATTAAAATGAAAAAGCAGCATTGGCGACGCCGTTCGCTTTTTCCTAACAACATTGTGCTGCAGAGGAAGGTCACTGTATTGCAGCGAGGCGCAAGGTACGAGGGCTTACCTAAATCAACACAAGAGCTTAACGTTGTTAATGTAAACCACAGACAGCTACTCAGTGAAGGTGTTCTGAGTTACGACCAATTGTCTTTACTGCAGCGCTTGCTTGATCGTAATGTTGTTGATTGTTTATGTGCAAGTCAGCTAATTAAAACATATCAAAAGCTTGGAACGTGTTTAGACCGCTCTGCTATGCGCCTTTTCTTAGAAGTGGGTGGGCAACTAAGTGACGAACGGGTGTTGAACTCTTTTGAACAAAGACTGGATTACATTAATCAGCGATTAGGTTACCGCTTCAATCTAGCGTCACCTAAGACACTAATTCTTTCGATGTATTTAACCTTAAATGAATGGTGCAATCAGCAAACGGATCAGAGGGCGCTACAAGACTCCATCAAGCTTGAACAGTTAATCAATCAACTGAGTATTCAGAAAGAGTATTGGATGAGATTGTCCGGAGAAGCGAGTAGCACATTTTTTGCTGAACAACAGTTGGATCTCATTGAGAATCAGCATAGTGAATTGCATGACCAACTTCGCGTTCTCAATGAGCAACAAAATCAAGTTATTGAATCTCATCGAGCACTAGTTGAAGAGTGGAAGCCAACTCTAGATAAACTCAAGGACTTATATGAGTACAGTAGAATATCAGATAAATTTATATCTGAATGGAAAATATGGTGTAGCCAGGCTCGAGTACAAGCTCCTGAGCTGAGCGATATTTGGGATGCATGTGAGCTTGTGTTCAGCGATCTAAATGCCGTCGCTAAAATTTGGCAATGGTTTCAAGATATGCAAACCGTTGGCAGAGTGGATCATTACTACGTTGATATTCAAAACAATGAGTGCGGGCAAGCTTGTAACAATCTCAGGCAGATTTAAATAGGACTAAATATGTTAGATAAAATGATGAAATCCCTAGCGGAAACGTTAAGGGAGGGGGATTTTATTGCCTCAAGTAATGGTTCCTATGATATCGAAGTTGACCAGATGCAGCTTAATATTAGCCAGCACTCATCATGGATCTTGTGGGAAACCGTACTCCCATTTTATTTTGAATCGCACCTTGATTTTCAAAAAGAGCAGGCGCTAAAACATTGTATGCAGCTCTCCTTGAAAACGTTGCGAGATACACGCAGCACGTTGACGGTGAATGACAAAGAACAGTTGATTATGCAAGGGAAGATGATTATGGAAAGTGCAACGACAGAAGAGCTTTGCACGCAGCTTGCTCAGCACGTAAATTTAGTGGAGCAGTTCAATGATTTGCTCGAACATCAACGTGTTAATCATACTGTTAGTCACAGTGTTTGGATCCCATAATGCTTGCAGTTTTAAAGTCACAAATAAGCAGAATCGTGCTGTCAGTAGTGTACGTTTCAAGTTTGATAATAGCAGTTCCTTCACATACCTCTGAGCTTGATTGGGTCGATCAACCGTTTCGTTATTACGCGGACAATGATTCACTAAAAGAACTGCTGAATAACTTTGGCGCAAACTACCGTGTTTCAGTGTCGGTTAGCGACAAGGTAAATGACCGAGCCAGTGGTCGATTTTCACCAGAAGATCCAGCCGAGTTTCTCGATTATCTGGCACAGGTTTACAACTTGATGTGGTACTTCGACGGTGCAGTGCTGCATGTATACAAAGCGACAGAAACCCGTTCACAATTGTTGCAGCTCGAACTGTTAACAGCTCGCGAATTACGTAGCACCCTGATCTCGACAGGAATTTGGGATTCTCGTTACGGCTGGCGTGCAGCGGAAAATAAGGGGCTGGTTTACTTAGCTGGCCCACCGAGATACGTCGATTTAGTTGTGCAAACGGCAGAAGCACTGGAAAGCAGACTGGTACAGAAATCCAATTCAACAGATGAATTGTTTGTCGATATTATTCCCTTGAAGTATGCATCTGCGACAGATCGAGAGATCAGTTATCGTGACCAAGGTGTCACGGTTCCTGGGATTGCTTCGGTACTAAGCCGAGTGCTTTCAGGTGTTCAAACTCAGGTTAAAGTGGCGAAAAAGAACGAAGAAGTAATAACCAATACGCCTAAGAAAATTGCTAATGATGTCTCTTTACATAGCGGTGCATCGGTTGAAGCAGAACCAGGTTTAAATGCAATCATTGTGCGTGATACAAAAGCTCGATTACCGCTGTATCACAAGTTGGTGGCGCAGTTAGATCAACCGCAGTCAAGGATCGAAGTCGCACTTTCTATCGTTGATATTAGTGCTAATGACTTAAGTCAGTTGGGTGTTGACTGGCGAGCTGGTCTTGCAGTGGGTAACAACAGTATTTTGGACCTCAAAACAACTGGTGACGTAGGTAATGTTGATGTCAAGCTTGGTAGTGGGCAAAATTTTAAGTCTCTGCTTGATGCGACGAACCTAAATTATTTATTGGCTCAAATTCGTTTGCTTGAATCTAGAGGTAGTGCGCAAGTGGTTTCCAGACCAACCTTGTTAACACAAGAAAATGTGGAAGCGGTCCTTAATAACAGCAGTACATTTTATGTCAAGTTGATAGGCAAAGAAACCGCAGCACTAGAGAAAGTGACTTATGGAACGTTATTGAAAATTGTACCTCGCATCGTTGGCGACCGTTT
This sequence comes from Vibrio sp. 10N.286.49.C3, assembly GCF_041469545.1. Lineage (NCBI taxonomy): Bacteria > Pseudomonadati > Pseudomonadota > Gammaproteobacteria > Vibrionales > Vibrionaceae > Vibrio > Vibrio sp. 10N.286.49.C3. The sequence continues at coordinate 14,686 of NZ_JBFRKT010000017.1, read as the reverse complement.
GGTTGAAAGACCTGAAATCAATTTGAGTCTGCATCTAGAAGATGGTGCGGAAATCCCCGATGGTGACATTGATGGTGTTCCTTCAATTCGTAAAACAGAAATTAGTACTTTGGCAACGGTAAAGCAGGGGCAAAGCTTGCTGATTGGTGGAGTATACCGTGATGAAATTAGCAACAAGCTTCGAAAAGTTCCTTTGTTAGGAGATATTCCATACCTCGGCGCTTTGTTTAGAAGCACGGAAAGCTCCACGAGAAGAACAGTACGTATGTTCATTATAGAACCAAGAATTGTTGTCGATGGTATCGGAGACAACGTACTTATCGGAAATGAATATGACTTAAGGCCAAAGATTGGCACGTTGAATAGTATTTCCAATAACAGTGCAGGCCTTAAATCAGCACTTGCTTTGTACAGCTGTACAAAGGAAGTACAAGCAGTACGTTATCAGCAAGATTTGTTGTCACAAGGAAAGTCATCGTTGTTAGCAGAATGTGAGCTTCCTACGGGGCAGAAAGGGTGGAGAGTACAAATTAAAGAGTGTAATGGCTCAGAGAATCATTGCGTTCGACCATTAGAGGAGCAGTAACCTCAATGCAACAATGGAAAATTCGTATTCTTTCCGGTGTTCATTCCGGAGTGGAAGTCACTTTACCCAACGATTCATTGGTATTGGGTAGTGATGACTTTACCGCTGATTTAGTCTTAACCGACTCTGGCATTAAAGCAAGTCACCTCGTTTTAGTTTGCGATGGTGAAACGGTTTCACTACGTGAGTGTGAAGAAGTCTCAGTCAATAACGAAATTATCGCCGTTGATGCCGGTGGCGTTGATTTGTCGCGAAAAGCCTTGGTTTCTGTGGGTCGTTTAACATTTGCTGTTGGTTATTTGGAAGATGATTTAGTTATTGAGATGGCAAATGACGTAGCAAGCAAGCAAGCGAAACCAATTGGCCATAAACCATCATCGGGTTGGAAGAAAATGCTGCTCATCGGATTGATTTGTGGCCTGATCCCAAGCGTTATCTTTATAGGTATTTGGTACGACCAAGTGCATGCGAGCGACAAAGACGTAATCACAGAAGCGGAGCCGATAGTCTTGGTACGTAATATTCTTAGTGAACTCGAGTTGAACGATGTTCGCGTTGAATGGAATGCCAATGCTCTACAGGCTGTACTTGAAGGTTACGTAGAAGATAGAACGCAAAAGGTACAACTGCTTGGTCGAATTGATGCATTAGGTATCAACTACAAGAGTGACCTGAGAACGATGGAAGAGATACGTCGTGGTGTGCGTTTTATCTTACGAAACCTCGGTTATCACCAAGTAAAAGTAGAAAATGGTAACGAGACAGGTACGCTGCTGTTAACGGGTTACATTGATGATGCAAGTCGTTGGAACCAAGTTGAGCAGATCTTAGAACGAGATGTCCCAGGGCTTATCGCTTGGAAAGTAGAGCTACAAAGGGCGGGGGCATACATGGTTACTCTAAAAGAGTTGTTAGGAGAAGCGGAGCTCTTAAAGAAAGTTCAGCTTGTTACTAGCGGTGATCGTATTGAAGTTCGTGGCGAGCTTGATGATGTTGAAACAACTCGATTTTATGGTGTAACGAGAGATTTTCGAGAGCAGTATGGCGAGAAACCATATCTTGTCTTGAAATCTATTCCTAAAGTGAGCAAAGGAACAAACATCGATTTTCCGTTTCGTAGCGTGAATTTTGGCCTATTTCCTTATGTCATCCTCACTGACAATGTTCGTTACATGGTAGGAGCTCGCACTCCTCAAGGGTACCGTATTTCAAGCGTTACTCCGGCAGGAATTGAACTCGTAAAACGCGGGCGGGTAATCACTATTGATCTAGAGTATGAAGGTGAAAATAACAATGACTAATCTTGAGCAGTTATTACAAGGCGATTCAGGGCAGCAAGAAAAAGAGGTGATCATTTTTAAGTTCAAGCAAGCGCAATCAGCGATAAAGCGTCAGCTCCATCTTGGCTGTTCACCAAAAGAATACCAGTTGCTACACAAACAGCACGAGGCTTATCAAGCAGCATTAGCGGTAATTGAAACATTTCTAGACAACAAATAAAAGAAGGCGATATATATGTCATTTTATGATTCGAGTAAAGGCGTTAACCTCGACGCAGTTAAAGCTAAATTGTTACAGCAATCAAAAACAGCGAATGAAGCGGTAAACACCGCGATCAAAAACTTAGAAACGAACGCAGACGATCCTTCAAAGCTTGCAGAGCTACAGCATACAATCAACAAATGGTCTGTGGTATATAACATCAATGCGACCACAACACGTGCAATCAAAGACGTGATGCAATCAATTCTGCAGAAGGTATAACCTATGGATAAAGGCATGTGTTTACTTCTGGCTGAGACAGCGTTGATGGCAACCGGTCTGCATCGTCATGAAGAGGCAAATACCATTGCGGAATGCCTTGAGTTGCAAGGTGATGCAGAAGAAGTCGTTGCTATGATTCGTTCAATGAGTTTGATGAATCGTGGCTTGTACGAGGACGCTCATCGTTTACTTGAACCGCTTTGCGTGACACGCCCAGACTTAATCGGTCTGGCTGCGCTAGCGGCAGGAAAAGCTGGGCTCTTAAGCAAAGCCGAATCGTGGTTAGATATGGCATTAAAAGGCAATGAAGAAAACCAAGCCTTTGCCATGAGTTTTTCTAAAGACATCAGGAACCTTTAATGAAGGTTGAAAGCCACGGAATCAACAACATGCTCAGTCAGGTGCCGAAAGCACCCCGGAATGATACACCTGATGCGAACAAGATGAACCGTTTGATGAGTGAGAACCCACCAGATAAGAACATACCGACTACGAAAAAAAATACGGATAGTGTCACGCGGTCTAAAGGTAGAACAGCAGCTATTAAAGAGTGGTACGAAGCACTAAAACGTTCTGGAGACTTCAGCGCAGCAGCGCTTAGCAGAACGCTTAAAGACGCGTTTATTTCGCCTAGTGAGAAAAAAAAAGCCTTATGGTATGCCTTTAGTCAGGAACAAAGCGCAAAAGGCACTGATAAAGCATCACCAGAATTGTTGGCATTATTTAAGCATGAGCTGTTGGGCAGTTTTTCAGGGCGCTTGCTAGCGACTCCCCCTAAAGACCGCCGAGAGTTGAAAGCGTTGCTTTCTGAACATTTCCCACTTGGTGCGCAAAAAGAACAAGCGCTTTGGCACTGTTGGGGTGAGTTGAAAGACATCCCTGCCCAAGCTCCAGTATTGGAGGTGGTCCGAAAAGAACTGAGCTTTGTTATACAAAAGAATGCCATGGTCAAGAACATGTTGAGTTACAGCCACAAACTAGACCTCTCATAGGAACGGATATGATTAATACGCAGTACACAGAAGTGATGCAAACCAACCTCGAGCAAGTGCAAGACGCACAAGCTGAAGCGGGACTTAGTGAGCGTTTCGAGCAAGCGATGCTATCGCCTGAGGGAAACCACGGTTTAGAAGGTGGCTTGTTAGAAAACATTAGCGAACTGAAAAACACCATCGACAATGCAAAAACTAACTTAACCGATAGCATGGCAATGGTTGGTGACGACCCTGCTCAGCTCTTGCAGATGCAATGGGCGTTGAGTCGAATTACCTTTCAAGAGGAGCTGATTGCCAAGACGGTAGGTAAAACGACACAGAATGTAGAAACATTGTTGAAGGCCCAATAGTCATGATGAAGACAATACGTGCCGTGTGCATGTTACTCGTGTTATTTTTAGCTGGCTGTCAGACGGAGCTATACACTGGAGTAAGCCAGAAAGAAGGCAATGAAATGCTGTCTATTCTGCTTTCTGAGGGGGTCGTGGCAACCAAAGAACCGGATAAAGACAACACCATAAAATTGATGGTAGATAACGCTCAAGTCGCATTTTCGGTTGATGCTCTGAAACGTAAAGGCTACCCGAAAGAGCAGTTCTCAACACTCAAAGAAGTGTTTCCGAAAGATGACCTGATTTCGTCTCCGATTGCAGAAAGGGCGAGGCTTATATACGCGAAATCGCAAGAACTATCATCAACGCTGTCACAAATTGATGGAGTGTTAGTGGCACGCGTTCACATTGTACTTGAAGATAAAAACCTTCGTCCAGGTGAACGTCCAACTCCTGCTTCTGCATCAGTGTTTATTAAACACGCAGCGGATGTGGCACTCGACTCTTATGTACCTCAAATTAAGCAGTTAGTGAACAATAGTATTGAAGGGCTTAACTACGAACGTATTAGCGTTGTCATAGTACCATCTTCGGAAGTTCGTGTGACGGCTCAAAGCAAGCAATTTGAAAGCATTTTGTCTATTCAAGTGACCAAGGACACGGCAAGCAACTTGATTGCTATCCTCGTTTTCTTGTTACTACTTATCATCGGTTCTAACGCAGCGACGTTTGCATGGTGTCGTAGGAATGCGCAACGTGGTTAATTCTGATACGCCAGTTTCTCAGATTTATCATCAGTTTAATTATTGTCCTTGCAGTTATATTGATGAGAGTTGGATAAGCAAGAAACAGCCTTGGTTATTACGAGTCCAAGACTGGAGACACCAGGCTGCGATCAATCAATGGTGTATTGAAGAATGGCAGCTATCAACGATTACTGATCATGTTTTTAATCATCCATTTAATAGTTTGGTGTTACTTCCAGTTGAAACGACTAACAAATTACTGTTGCTGATTGGTGGGGCAATGTATTGTGAATCGATGCGCCAAGTTGTCTTGAAACAACCAAAGCAGTGCCTCAATCATATTTTTGGTGTCGATGAAACGCGTTTTTTAATTCAACACGGGCCAATGATGATCTCAAATTGGCCAAACGGTTGGCAAAAAACATTGCCGGCGAGTTTAGATGAAGCCAGCTTTGAAAAGGCAGCCCGTGAACTTGGGTATCTATGGGTCACATTTTTACTGGAGAAATCACCATCAGAGCTTGTACAAAGGTGGCAGTTCAAGCTCGATTGTTCATTAACCCAAACAAAACTCAGTGCTGATTGGTTCGATGAAACGCATCGAGATCTTGCTTATCGACTTATAAAGAAAATCGCAAAACAGGTAATCCCTCAATGGTTTCATTTGTTGAAATAAAAACTGACAACTTGCAGTTGGCTACAGGTCTAAAGATTCTCAAAGCAAAGGATTATGTGAGTTATTTAGATTCGCAACACTTGGTTGAAGCTGCACACTCTAAAGCCGAGAGCATTATTACAAAAGCTGACGATGCTTATGAGTTAGAAAGACAGCGTGGTTACCAGGATGGTATCGATCAAGCGAAGATAGAGAGCGCAGAAACTATGATGTCAACGCTTGCACGATGTAATGAGTACTACTTGCAAGTCGAACAGAAAATCACTGGCGTAGTGCTTGATGCCGTAAGCAAAATTATCAGTAGTTTCGACGATGTGGAAACAACGGCAATAGTGGTGAGGGAAGCGCTTCAGCTGGTCAGTAATCAGAAACAAGTGATTCTGCACGTGCACCCCGAGCAAGTGACAGAGGTGCGAGATAAGGTTTCCTTAATACTCAGTGACTTCCCGGAGGTCGGCTATGTTGACGTTATTGCAGATGCGAGACTCAAAAATGGTGGGTGCATACTGGAAACTGAAGTCGGTATTATCGATGCCAGTATCGACGGGCAACTGCAAGCTCTTAAGCAGGTGATCACTAAGCAATTCAGTGAGCGCCAACAGATACAGTCTTGACGTGCTTATCTTTAACTCTCGAAAGCTCAGAAAAACGCTGGGCTTTTTGAGCTTTACTTTCTATTCACTGTACCTTTCTACCATTTCTCTAGTTTTATCTTAGCTTCCCATCCGATCTTTATAAACGGCTTAAAATGAAAAAAAGCCGACCATATCTGGCATATTCTGTGACTGTTATTGAGCACAATACTTACATCAACGGGGACTCTGATTATCTTAAAGGCTCTATTAACTATCGCCTCATAAGAGAGTAACGTTCGTTCAGAATACTGAATTTGTTTTTCTAAAAACGGTTAATCTAACAAAATTAACCAGCAACAATGGAAAATAAAATAATGTGATAGGTGTATTTAAATTCGAAATTTTATATCTTTTATTTTAAATAGATACATCAATATTAAATATCAGGATGGTAGGTGAGTATGGATAAGGTAAATACCTTACTAATTGAGCTTGGCAACACACTCGATATTGAACGGGTGACTGCATATGATTATCAAATGTGGACAGTATATATGTCTGCAGGCAAAGAGATTGAAGTTCAAGGCTTGGATGAGAGAGAAGAACTGTTACTTTCAATCAAGGTTTGCCAAGATGAAGAGTCATTTGAAATTAAAAAACTGAAAACACTTTTGGAATATAACTTCTTATACCGGGAGTCAGGTGGGGTACAGTTCTGTATAGACCCTAAAAACAATGAAGTACACATGCAGATAAGTATACCACTTACCTCAGAAGTGAGTCGTGTTTCTATCCTGATTACTCAGCTTATGGAGCTTTGTGAACTGTGGAAGCAATATCTAACGGCTCAGTTTCAATCGATTGAGCAACATAAAAAGCTGCATACTTTCATCTCTGTTTAAAAGGTTAGGGTTATGGTAAATATCAATACATCACATATGCATTCGCTGAGCGAACTCACTGCACAGTTATCTACACAAAACCAATCGGACGACAAAGAAGTTCGGGCTCACGGAGGCAAGGACATCTTTGTTAAAGAAGGTGCGCCGAAAAACACAAGCGTAAGCTCTCGTATCAATCACCAAAACAAAGCGAAATCGATCGTCGTTGATCTATTGGTTAAGCAAGGTCTGCCAAAAGGTGTCGCCAAAGCTATGATGCAAAACGTACTGAATGGTGAAAATAAGTTGACTCTTGGAAACCTTAAAGACCTAGAGCGATTATCGACAGGGCCTAGAGAGAATTGGCCAAGTGTTTCAAGCACTTCAAAACCATCCAGCGCAGGTAAAACCGCTCCAGCAGATGCCTTGATTAGAAAGCACCAAGCTACACTGCAAAAGTTGGGTGATTTCGCTTGTACTGACCTTAATACCTTCGGTGATAAGAGATCTGAGTTCTATCAAGCGAAAGCGAAGCCAAGACTAGAAGGCTTCTACGCAAATCCAGCAAGAGTTCAACAAGATAAAAAAGCGACCATGTCAGCAAACATGGTTCAAGTGGCGGCTCAAAGAGGCAATAGCCCTCAGATGGGGACACTTCAAAACATTGCGAAATCCGTTCAGGACGCAAAAGCCGGTTGCTGTACTACGTTTGCCTTTGCCGCGGCCGCTGAAATGATTCAAGGGATGCAGGGTGATGCGAATCAAAACACTAAGGTCGAAGTAGTGGCATTCAAGAAAGGACACTCAGGCACGCACTTGTATGTTTTGGTTGGTAGACAGGACGGTAGTGATATCAAAGACCCAAGCTCATGGAATAAAGATGTGAAAATTGTAGACCCTTGGGCAGCTTCAGCATTTGGTGCGAGAATGTTTGGTGATATTGCTCATCCACCGGTTTCCAACATGTTCCCACCATCTGAAGTGATTTTTTCTAGCCACAAACTGGACTAAAGATTCCATAATCGGTTGCTAATATTTACTACCAAAAAGGAGCAGTATTACTTTGCTCCTTTTATTTTTTTAATGTAAGTGATATCAATCTGGAAAATTAACTGCTCAAGTCTATCCATTCTCTAGCGCACATTTTCGATACCCTTTTCGGCACTTCAAGAAACCTATTCCACGCAACGCATACCTTGGAAACAATGTCCTCATAGTCTTCGAAGCTTTGGTTCGCTAAGTAGTGTTGTCGTAACCAACTCCATACTTGTTCTATCGGGTTAAGCTCTGTCGAATATGGGGAAAGTTTGATGATACTGACATTATCAAATTTGTGGGCGATATCATCGGTATGCCAACCTGCGCCATCCATTATTACTACAGCATGCCTTCCTTCCTTTGTCTGTGATATCGGATATTTGCTTTAAGTGTTAGATCATAATGTCTTTATTGACCCAAGGCACAACCATAGCTTCTCCAATCCCTCAGCTAGGACAAACAGAACCGAACAGGTAAGCGTACTCAAATTGCTGCTGTTTTGGCGCCCTTGGGCGCGTTCCTGTTTCAGCCCACAAGCGTGTCGTTGTGTTTTGTTGTCCGAATCTAGCTTCGTCTTGAAACCAGACATCAACACTCTCCAGCCCAATATGACCGAGGATCTTAAGGATCGTTTCTATTTTGAATTTTTTAAAATCGTCTTGGATTTGCTGTGATTGTTTGGGGTGTTTGGATCGAGAAGTTATCCAAGAAAAGCCCATGTGGTCGAGAAGATAATAGATAGAATTAGGGTGGTAGTATTTATCAAAGTTTTCCACGATGTAATCATGTATATCGCTCCCGACAAGGCGCCCGCCAGAAGGGGACTCTGCTTCTTTCTTAATGAACGCGCTGAGTTGTTTTCGTTGCTCTACATTGAGGTATGCAGGCCTGCCTGTGCGAGGTTTCTCTTGAAGTCCTTCCAATCCTTCTTCAAGAAATGTCTGGACCCATTTGTTTACACTAGTTCGACTGACTTTGAGGTATTTAGCAATTTGAGTGTGCTAGTGACCTTCTTTGAAGTGGGCAAGTGCTAGTAAACAAACCTTCATTTGAATGGTTTTTTGTTGGCTTGCTAGTTTTTTAAAATCTGTCTTATTAAGGCTATCCATAGCTATTTTCTGCAAGAGTTCGACGACCTCAATTAGATCATATTTTTACTTTAATGGGTGTTACTGATTGCCTGTTTGAAGTCCTTTTTGGCTCGTTATGTGCGGTGCGGGCGCAAAAGGCTGGTTTGATATTCGTGAATACATTATCGGACACCATTCATATGATCAGTGCTTATGCTTCATCAAATAAGCTCGTGTTGGGGCAGATAAAAACTGAGTACAAGCTAAGTGGCATTTGATTGCGAAGCCAATAGCGATTAACTATCGCGGGGCCCTTTCAATACCTCGTCTAGGCTCGGAATCATCGCTGATATCAAATTAACGGATAATAATAGGCTATTCGAATATCAAAGGTTGGCACACAATGAGGGACTATCCGTCAACGGCCAACCTTATATATGATTCTATTGAAACTGTTCTTCAGTTCAGCTTGAGTTGCTTATCCTCTTTCAAATCTATTGCCCGAGATACTTGGCTTGGCGAGAATGTCGGGTTTTGAAAGCGAGGCAACAATTTGTAGAGCCAATGCTTCTAAATCAAAAACTGTTAAACAAGGTATACAAACCAAGGGAACTCGTCCTTTGGGAGCGTGTAACGGAAAAATTTCATCGTCAATAACTTGGGTATGATATTGACGATTAAATCCAGCCTTCTGCTAAGTACATCAACCTTAGCTGACTTGGTGAACCAAGCTTTTCTAGCGCCGAGAGTTGGCCTTGATCGAGGTTCGGGCTTTTATCCAAGTATACTCGTCCGTTCGGTGTATCTAGAGGGAGCTTGTAAGTCAACGTCTTATTGATATCCTGTGCCTTTCCTTGGTCGATAGATCTTACTGCTGGCATTAGCCAGTCCCAATCTTCTTTGAGCAACTTCTTAAGTGCACTGTTGGCCTCTGACTCAGTTTGGCTCGGTGTATCTTCGATACTCAATTTATTCGTTGATCCAACATCTGGCACCAAGTTCTCACTTGCATCAGAGCCCAACATTTTCTTAAGCGTTAAGCGCGCCAATTCCATATCCTGAGCTTCTTTCGGTGCTTGAGGTGATGTCATAGATTTGTCTTCTTTTGGGCCTAGGTACGCAATCAAAGCACGTCCTGATGCAGCATCTTGCATACTAAAGGAGAACTTCCCTTTGCTGTTAGACACTTCAATTCGAGGTAACACACCAGACATAGGTTCTTGGTGAATTTGCTCTTGAACTTCGTTGTTCAGACAGTAGGAACTCGCTTGACCGGCTACAAACCCAGAACCAGTGATTAAGCCAGATGCTGCTACACTGCCTAGCGCTTCTTTTGCAACAACAAGGACACCAGTTGTGCCCACAGAGGTGACACCAAATGCACCAAGGCTTCCCGTCGCCATACCTAAGGTCGCTCCAACCGCACCTTCAGCAGATTGAGTGGCGTGCTCGTGCGCTAATGCTTGTTGTATCGGCAATGCCAACCTTTGGTCATGACCGGGCAATTGCGCAATCTGTTCTAGTTGGTGATAGTGCGCCTCAGCATCACCATTGACTGCCGACTTATGTAATTCACGTCCCGTGGCGATCAACAAACCAACACCTGGTAACGCCAAGTTAATTACTGCGTTGATACCAGTCCCTTTGATTGTTTCTTTTGCCATCTCAAGCAGTTCAGCACCTAAGCCGTCCATTTTGCCTGGGTATTGGTTTTCGATGCTGACTTGTAAGCGTGGGTCTTTGCTGATCGAATCGAACGTGCTTTTTAGATTTTTATAAGCTTTATCGTCAATCTTCACTTCATCTAATAGGCTTACGACTTCGAGGACCTTACGCGCAGTTAAAGGCTCGCCACGATACCCTGCTGTGCTCACAAGAGAGAATGCCAATAATGCCGTTTCTGGTTTTTCTTCTTTTAGCAGCGCCTGTTTTAAATCAAGGTGGGTCTTAATATTTTCTTGGTGGTACTTTTGATATGTAGATCGCAATATGGTGTCACTCACTGCCGTGAACTTTTGCCCTTTATGAAAGGTCGACGGCTCTTTGGCTTTACCGTGCTTACTGATCACCCGCTTATCTTTTTGTGCCGCGACAGTACGAAATTGATCCAAGCTCGGAATCTGGCTTTGGCTAGTTGAAATTACCATGGGTGAACTCCTTAAACTCTAAGTGTCTCAATGTGGGATTGTTCTGGATTGATAAATTGGGTTGGGTCTTGGTCTAACATTGCAAATCGAGCCTGCCAGAGTAGGGTTTGCTCATTTAGAAGGTGAAACCAAGTAGATAGGCTCGCTGCGTTTAAGTACTCAATCGGCTTTCTGCCCGCAAGAACCAATTGCCTACCATTTGGTGCAAGTGAAAGGGTCAAGCTCCCATCCGCGATACCGAAATAGTTAGCATGCGCAATGAGTTCAAGACCTTTCAGTCTCAGTTCACCGCTTTTTTCGAGACCGCCAAAAACCACCGATAAAACAAAATCGTTTTGATCTGCCTCACTAAAGTAAATAACGTAACGATCATCAACTAATAATTGGCAACGATTTTCTTCAGCAAAATAAAGTGGAGGTAGTTCATTTATTTCACAAAACTCTTTTATTAGAACTTGTAATGTGTTCATCGTTTATTCCTTCTGTTTTATCTTACTAGTAAACAACAAATAGTATAATTACGATGTCGAAAGTGGCTTTTATTTTGTTGATTTTCTAAACTGTCGTGATGTGTAGCACAAAGAACAAATGAATTTAATCGTCTTTGTTACGCAATTAAGCTCTCTAGTGTGAGGTTCCCCTGAACAGTTCTTGATGCTCAAGAAGAGTTATGCTGTAAAGCTCTTTGCGAAGTGTTTGGATTCACCGCAGTGGGTAAACAAGGATCGGACTCTGTCGTCAGAGTCTGTGTTTACCCGCTGAAGTCTTCGAGAGCAGAGCTTAGTAACGGTTCTATTGGATTTAGTGAGTTGCCAGCTTGCAAGCATACTTACAGCAGGAGGGGGGGGGGATAGCAAACTGGCTAAATCACTGGTTCTTATAAATTATCGTTTTTACTTCATCTAGCTGTTCTTAGTCAAGGTAAGGAGGTAGCTCGCCCCCTTTCATTTCGATATATAAAAAAAATAGGCCAATACTGAGAGCCCCCCTTGGCACTCTTAACCTATACTACCCTCTCGGTGTTTATATAGGTTCTAAGAGGTCACAATGCCTACTATCTCAGCGATTCATCAACCGATGAACTCAACAGCAATAAAGAAAAGCAACCACGCAGAATCAACTCAAAGTATCGTAAAAAGTGTACATGCTTCATCAGCAAAACAAACCTCTATAGGTTCAAGCGTCGCAAGCCCAACGACTGGCAAGTCTCATTTCAATCACGCCTATACATCACCAAAAGGGACACAAGAATTCTACTCGCAAAACAAAATGTCTTTTTCACAAAAACTAGAAAACTTTTTATCCGAGTATTTGATAAGTAAACCTGGCAGTGAAAAGAAAAGAGTAAAAGAACTGTCAAACATTGCGAATGTAACGGTAAGCAAAGATTTCAACGTCACCTGCCCACTTCCAAGTAAAGTCGGGGGCTTTAAACAGTTACTTTCAGATATAACAAAAGGACACTCTCCAACTAAAGGTGAGTTCTACCCTAAATTTAAAGCTCTAGTCCAACAATCTTTCAGCGAGATTATTTCTCTAGCACCGAAGAAAGGCCATAAAGATACTATCGAACTCAAGTCGCCATCGGTCGTATCACCTTTAGTTGATAGGCCTGTGTCAGATACTAATGTGACATCAAAAACCGCGCCTACTTCACTAGGAGTAACATCAGAACCAAGCCTAGAGACATCTAAGGGCAGCATAAGCTCATCAGAAAAAACAACCATAGAAAAGAGCAAGCAAGCTGACAATCAAAAAAACGCGACTAAAGAGCAAGTAACAGACGTTAAGTTACAAAACTATTATGAGCATGAGAGCACTTCTATCAAGAAAGAATTTGAATCACTATTTAACGCATATGCTAGCTCAAGCACTAAACATGCTGAATACGCACAGAGCTATTCTTATGATTGGTCAATGACATACTCTAATGGGTGTTACCAACTTGAATCATTACCTAAAACGGCTGAAGAATTTGCAAGTAAGTTTTGTAAGCTAACTGAAGAGCACTCCCCTAATGGTTCCTTAGGAAAGTTAGTAAAAAAAGCGTTAACAAATAAGACAACATTAGGGCAGATGTTGAGAGTTAACAAGGCCTCTACGCTAGGTCCTATGTCTCAACTGTTGCCTACAACACTGAAGGTGGTATTAAAAAGCAACTTATCTACCGAAACCGCTGCAACCTTCCAAAAAGTAGTAAAACAGGAAGTGAGCGAACAAGAACAACTTAATGCACTAAAACAGAAACAATTACCGTCACAGCTACAAAAGCTTGAACTTCAAACTAACCTCTACCAGTCTAATGTAAAAGAGTTTCCAGAAGCAGATTTAAAATGTCGTAACTTCCAAAAAGCTTTAGTAAAAGCAGTGAACAGAACTAATTCTGTTGATAAAAATAACGAACTACAAAGAAAAACAGAATTTAGAGGGCAAGGAACAGTGTTTAAAGAACTAAGCCCTAGCATAGATTTACCTGTAAATGATCAAAGTAAACACGCGCTATTCGATACGAACAAAACCTACGGTATTGGGGACTTTGATAACATTGTAAGCAGTAATTTTGTAATCAAAGAAAAGACAGACTCATTCGAGAATCACCTATCAAGGTTAAATCAGAACATTGGCTTCCATATCGAAAAACTTCCAAATGAAGCCGAAGTCGCCAATGTAAACACACTCGGCATTAACCCATTAAATATTGATGTAGATAGAATGATGGCAAAATTGACGAATCTAAAACCTCTATTGTTAGAGCCAAAACCAAGTTGGAGAAGCCGACTAATTCAGCTGTTTCACCCTAAAGGTGCCGAAAACGAAGCTGAACGTCTGTCTTATCAATATATGGATATTTCACACTTGCAGGCACTGAAAGACGATATATCAACCAGTTCGGAGGCAATGAAATTAACCGACCTATCGAATAAACCTTGGATGCAATATTTAGTGGCAAAGCAAGTTGAATCACTAAAATCAGATTGCCAAAGTTATAAATTGGGGCCATTTACCATCGCCTCTCCAGCGAAAAAGCAACTAGATGCACTGCTAAGTTCGAACGAATGGCTACAGAGCAAAGCTTAAAAACAAAACTTGATGATCGCACGTGATCCCTTGTTTTCGCAAAGTAAATTATTGAGGTGTAATGTTGAAATTTGAAGCCGTATTATCAGAACTTGCTGAACTATGGGGAATTGAGATCCCCGTTGAATCCGATGCGATTGAAATAATCGATAATCAGGAAAGCCTTTGGGTTCTAGAATCGCCAAAGCAATCAGATTTATTTACCTTGTATACCCCTCTACATGTCATTGTAGACCAATATAAGATGAGTGATTGGTTAAGTTTAAATATGCAGCGGGACTTACTTGGAAGCTGCTGGATTGGACTAAACAACGAAGAACTATGTCTAGGCGTGTCCTTACCAAAGGATAAATTTGACCATAACGAGCTGAATAATATTTTTGAAAATATGCATTTAATTAAAGATAAGGTTCATGCTTTACATGATTGCAATGAAAATGTTCATATTGATCTGGCTTTAATTAATATGAAATTTATGTAGCTAACGGGTAGATAAAGTTACGACTCATTTTATCTGAATCGCGAGGTGACAAGTTTGCGTGTCATCAGCACGGCTTTGTTGCGTAATTCAGTTAGAGACAGAGCAGCCCCATTTCGTGCGTTTCTTAGTCAATACAGCAAGTTTCAGGCATACCTAACCCAGTGAGCTTGTTCAACGCTTTTATCATCGCGTAAGTTTCTCCCACTTGTGCATTGTAATTTCTTAAACTTAAACGACCACCAAATAACTGTTTAACTCGATACATCGCTGTTTCTGACAGGGAGCGTTTGTGGTAACCATACCGCTCTTTCCAATAC
>NZ_JBFRKT010000016.1:0-59038 GCF_041469545.1 Vibrio sp. 10N.286.49.C3 | reverse complement strand
TTATCAACGGTTACAGATGGCGAAGTACTCGCGAACCTACTGAAACAAACACGTCGAAGCATCCTTGAGGTGTCAGGTGATGGCGCTTACGACACGAGAGCGTGTCACGCTGCTATTAAGATGAAGCGAGCCGTTGCGCTTATTCCCCCAAGAGAAGGGGCAGCCTTCTGGGAGCGTGGTCATCCTCGAAATCTCGCCGTGGGTTGCCAGAAATTATACGGCTCAAATAAGTATTGGAAAGAGCGGTATGGATACCACAAACGTTCATTGTCAGAAACAGCGATGTATCGAGTTAAACAGTTGCTAGGAGGACGATTGAGCTTAAGAAATTACAATGCCCAGGTGGGTGAAACTTACGCGATGATAAAAGCGTTGAACAAGCTTACTGGGTTAGGTATGCCTGAAACTTGTCGTATTGATTAAGAAATACGCGAAACGGGGTTGTTCTATCTTTAAATTTAATTACGCAACAAAGCCTAGATTGTACGCAATCATGCATATTGTTCTTAATACTTCACTTATATTATCAACTTCATGCTTAACAGGCGGTTACGGTAATAATTTATATCTTACGTTCATGTAACTTATGCGGGAACAGCTGGGTATAAACCTGCCACAAGGTATTTAGGTTTCTGTGGCCAGTTACCTGAGCAACCTCCTCAATGGTAAAGCCTTTCTCGAACAAGCGGCTTGCACCTTCACGGCGTAGGTCATGATAGCGTAGGTTATCAATTCCAACCTTCTGGCACACTTTAACAAAGCCTCGGCCAACTGAGCGTGGGTTGTAAGGGAATATCAATTCTCCATTACGCTCTTGCTTCATTACAATATCAAATGCTTCACCGAGTAGAGGAACGACCATGTGGTTACCTTCTTTCTTACGTGGGTCTTTTCGGTCACGTACGATCACTGTTCTAAGTTCTTCGTTTAAGTCTTCCCAGCGAATACCACAGACTTCGCTTACTCTCATACAGCTCAGGATGCTGAAGTCTAAAAGTATAGAGTAGAGGATTTTGTTTTCTCTGATCTGCTCGTATTCTCTAGTGCTTCTTTTAACAGGTCTATTTCATCGGTCGTAGGGCGCCTTGTTACCTTAAATCTCTGAATAGCGGGTAAAAAAATAGCCAGCAGAGGCTGGCTATTTTTAGAAAGCTTTAAAATACTAAATTAAAGTACTTTGATGCTGTCAGCTTGTGGGCCTTTTTGACCTTGAGATACAGTGAACTCAACTTGTTGGCCTTCAGCAAGAGTTTTGAAACCGTCGCCTGTGATTGCAGAGAAGTGTGCAAATACGTCTGGGCCGTTTTCTTGCTCGATGAAGCCGAAGCCTTTAGTTTCGTTGAACCATTTTACTTTACCAGTAACTGTGTTAGACATGATGATATCCTAAAATTAAAATTAAATTTTTATTTTGAGCCAATTGTGGCACTGATAGCGCGGAAAAGTTTATTGCTATTGCGTACAACACAACGGGGTTACTAGTAATCCAACGAAATGTTTATATACAAAGAACTTTCTTTCTAGCCGAGATGAAGTCTAAATCAAATTAGGGGATAGTCAATCGAATCCATAGTGAAAGGTTGCAGAAACTTGGGGGTAGTCAAACTTTGCATTCCTTAAATATCATGGAGTTACAGTTGTATGGTGATTTGTTGTAGTTTTTGTGAAAAAGGTGGTCGAAATTGATGACGAATTTGGAGTAATTGCACTGTTTTGGCACATTTATTTTCCAAATTATTAAGCCGCTAATTGGTGCCTGGCCCCAATTTTAACGGCTTATATTTATAAATCTCACGGTAAGCATCATGTGTCTATTGGAACGAGCTTTTGACTACTTTTTCAAGCGATACAGGTTGCCATTATCGGTACTGAAAAAGATGTCGCCGCTTGGTGAAGTTTCAATGTCTCTTATCCTCTCGCTTAAATCTTCTAAAACACGTTCCTCTTTAATTGCCTCACCTTGTCCATTGACTGTCACAATATTGATGTGGGTAAGTTTAAGCGCGCCGGCCAGCAGCTTCCCTTTCAACTCTGGGTATTTGTCACCTTGGTAAACAATCAAGCTCCCCGGAGCGATTGAAGGAACGTAGACTTTTTTAGGCGCTTCAATGCCATCCTTAGTTTCAGACTCGCCTACGCTAATTGGCCCCCAGTACTCTTTACCGTGTGAGGTGACTGGCCATCCATAGTTGGCACCTGCTTTAATTAGGTTGATTTCGTCACCACCTCGCGGGCCGTGTTCAATCGACCACAGCTTCTGGGTTGGGAAGTCGTAATACAAGCCTTGTGGATTACGATGGCCATAGCTCCAAATCTCATTGAGTACCTTGCTGTTATCCGAGAACGGGTTATCGCTTGGTGTGCTTCCATCAGCATTCAATCGTAATATTGATCCGGCGTGAGTCATGGTGTCTTGGCCGTTGTCTCGATCACCACGGTCGCCGATTGAAAAATACAGGTGGCTATCATCAAAGGTGATACGGCTGCCAAAGTGACGCCCAGTGTCCGTTCTGGATTTAGATACAAACACGTCTGTCCAATTGGTAACTTCATTATTGCTGTAATTAGCAGAAGCCAGTGTCGTTAAGCCTTCACCATCGACGTCTTTACTGTAAGTGACGTAGAACTTTTCGTTTTCAAAAGGGGAGAGCGCGATATCCAACAGACCACCTTGGCCTTTCGCCCAAACATTGGGCAGCCTGAACAGTGTGCTTTGCTCACCCGTCTTTAAATCAACCTGTTTAATGACGCCAGCTTTTTCTGTTACTAGCATGGAGTTATCGTTGATATAAGCCAACCCCCAAGGGATCACGAGTCCGTCGGTGATCTTCTCTACTTGCCATGCAAAAGCAGAGGATATTGGACTCGATGCGATGAGTGCCAAAGCATAGGAAATAATACGATGATGATTGTTCATGGGAGTCCTTTGTTTTCATGACGTGGTATTAGTTTAGCTTGTGGTCGACAGGTGCAAAGGTTGGGTTGCTGAAAAGTGACTATTCATTTATTTAGTTCAACCAGTGTTGTATGAGTAAGCAAGCTCACGTATGTTTAGCCTGCCATTCTCTATTCGATTCCTTCGGAGCATAATGAATACTACCCTTGCAACATCTTCGCTGTTTTCTCTGTCTGTATGTTGTCAGGTTGATACCCAAGCTATCTATTCTCAAACCACCCGATCTCAAAACAGCTGTTATATTGGATACTTTACATCATGAGTCGTCGATTTGACTTTAAATCGATCCTACTTGCGTGTTTGGTCATCAGCATCGGCCAACTCAGTATGGGGCTGGTATTTCCATCATTACCATGGATCGCGAAAGACTTTGATGTTTCGCTAGAGCAAGCTCAGCTTCTGGTGAGTGTCTATTTGTTAGGTTTTGGACCTTCTCAGTTTATCTATGGTCCAATTTCCGATGCTCTAGGGCGCAAGAAAGTACTGCTGAGCGGATTATTAATCGCCATGCTGGGACTATTAATGATCATCTTCTTTAGCCATTCATTTACTAGCATGGTGATGGGGCGTTTTCTGCAAGGCTTAGGAACGGGTTGTTGCGCTGTACTTGCTCGTGCTTCCACGCGGGATAGATTCAGTGGGGCAGATTTACCTTTAGCTATGTCCTACATTGCGATGGTCGCGTCTATTACACCTTTGATTGCGCCCGTAATCGGCGGCTTTATTAACTTCCATTTTGGCTGGAGCATGGTGTTCATCTCGCTACTTGGCTATGTCTCATTAGCTTGGGTGGTTTTGGCGTTCAAGTTTAAGGAAACCGTCACTCAGATCTCCGCTATTCCTTCGCCAAAGAAAATGGTTTCTCAATACAAAGAGTTGCTAACTTCTCGCTATTTTATGAGTTTTGCGAGTATTGGCTGGCTTAACTTTAGTTTGATGATCACTACCGTATCAGTGATGCCATTTATTATGCAAAATCAGATTGGCATGACGTCTGATGAATACGCGATGTGGGCGGTGATTCCTGCTTTAGGCATGCTGGGTGGAACAAGTTTATGTAACCGTATTCGCCCCATGTTGGGCAACAAGAAAACTCTGTTATGTACCCCTGTATTGCATATCTCTGCGGCGTTGTGGCTTTTCTTTTGCCCACTTGAGCCTTTGTATCTCATGCTTGGCCAGTTCTTGATGATTCTTGGCAATGGTATTGCATTGCCTTGTGCTCAGGCGTTGGTGATGTTGCCTTATAAGAAGAACGCTGGCGCGGCTGCTGCGATGTCTGGCGGCGGGCAGATGGTGGTGTCTTCAATGGTGAGTATGGGGCTAGTTCAATTAGGGCTAGGAGAAGCGTGGCATTTATCGCTTGTCATCATGTTGTTCACTATTATTACTCTGATTAATATTTTGCGTGGTTTCAGTAGTCAAGAAGCGAGAGAGTCGCAGCTGAGCTAGTTAATTAGTTAATTATTTAGCTAGCGAGTGAAAAACGAAAAGGCCATTGAAGTTTATGATTTCAATGGCCTTCTTTATGCTTAGAGCTTAGAGCTTAGAGCTTAGAGCTTAGAGCTTAGAGCTTAGAGCTTAGAGCTTGGACTTAAGCTGAAATGCCCGAGCTATTCACAAACAACGGCAACCTTCTCGCTTGCTGCTGTCTTAGCTGGAACTGGATGATTGATCAGTCGAATCGAAGACTCATACAAAGCTGATAGCGCTTGTTCATCTAATAACTTCTCCGCACTGCCTTCAAAAGCAATCTGACCTTTCTTCAGTGCAACGATGTGTGTCGCGTAACGCAGTGCGAGATTCAAATCGTGCAAAATGACGATCACTCCAACATTTTCCGTTTTGTTGAGTTCAGACAGTAAACCCATGAGCTGAAACTGATGATGCACATCCAGTGCCGAAGTCGGCTCATCAAGGATTAGTACTGGTGATTGCTGAGCCAACAACATCGATACCCACGCGCGTTGACGCTCTCCTCCAGATAAATCATCCGCCAAGGCTTGCGAGAATTCAGTGACACCGGTTCTTTCCATCGCCTGTTGGATAATCGACTTATCTTCTGAATTCCAACGGCCTAGCGCGCCTCTCCATGGAAAACGTCCTAAACGAACCAACTCTTCTACGGTTAAGCCAGCAGAAGCGGGGAGCTTTTGCGGTAAATAAGCAATTTTTTTCGCTAAATCTTTGCTTTTGAATGAAGAGAGGGAAGTGCCGTCTAGTTCCACGCTGCCGTGATCCGGCGACATCTGCCCAGAGAGCAAATTAACGAGTGTAGATTTACCCGAACCATTATGGCCAAGAACGACTGTCAGTTCATTGGTCGGAATCGTGAGGTCTTCGATTGAGAGAATGGTTCGTTCATCACGAATAACTTTGATGTTTGAAAGCTGAAACATGTCAGTCCTGTAATTAGGTCAGTAGCGAAGCTCAATGGAGAAGGCTCGTCGTATTGAGCTTTAATAGGTGTATTAGCTGTAATAAATGGCGTGACTAAGCGATTTTTTTGTTGTTTTGATGCCTAGGGCAATCGTCGCAGTACTTCCTTGAATCACACTTATAAACCAGGCAGCAGCTGATTCTGATCAGTTTTAACATCCCCGAACTAGAGTCTACTTTAAGGCTGTCTAAATGATTCTCAGACAACTGGCATGCTTCTAACCAAAGCTTAGCTTGCGCAATAATGTAATCGTTGGTCAGGCTTGGTTCGTGTTGCTGAAGTTTTATCAAACTGCCTAACAATAGATCGGCCAATAAATGATTGGTAAATCCTGGGCGAATACGTGTCCATTCACTGATCTGGCTTCGATAAAACTCAGTCAGTGCAAGAATGGCTTCACCAGCATCGGGAATCAGCTCTTCTGGTGAACCATGTTGATGATCACCATTAAAGAAGCGGTAGCCAGTAATGAACTCTTTGTATCTAAATTGACCGATATTCTTGATGTCGGGCAATGAATGAAGCCCATAGATAGAAATGAAAGTCACATAGATAGGCTGCCAACACACGAGATCCCAGGTTCGCGTTAACCAATACGCTTTGCCTGCTTCTGGGTGGCTTTGCGAAAGACCATCGTAAACTCGTTTGAGCTCTTTATGGCTATTCTCATTTGTTACCGCAATGCTCTTGTTATTATGTGCACCAAAGCTTCCGCTTAAATAAGGGCTCACTTGTTTTGAGTAAGCGAAGATTTTTTGATGTAGAGACGGGGCTTTCCGACGAGTGATAATATTGTGCAGTTGGGGAAGCATCTTAAATCAATAAATGAGAATCAGTTGCGTTATCATAACGAACATAGTCGAGGATAACCATACAAAATGGAGCATCTACTCGGTGCTTTTTACGTTTTTGAGATTTATAAAGTTTGGGTGGGCTGTCCTTTTTTCAGTGATAAAAGCCACTTTAAGTGATAAAAGTATTGTTGAACCCAACACGCCCTAGTCAAAAATAGAGAAGATGAAAGCTTGAATATGAACACACCTGCATTTGACCGTATCAGCCGCGTTCTGGCTTATATCCATGAGAATCTTAGCTCTGCGTTATCGCTAGAAGATTTAGCGACGCAAAGCTGTTGGTCTCGTTGGCAGCTGCAAAGAGTGTTTCAAGCCGAAACCGGGCTTACCGTGGCGAACTATGTGAGAGAGCTAAAGTTAAGTCAGGCTGCCGAAGAGCTGCTTGATGGAAAAGATCGTGTTATCGATATTGCGCTTGGTCTCGGATTCAATTCAGAAATAAGCTTTAGCCGTTCGTTTAAGCAAATGTTTGGGGTAAGCCCAAGTCAGTATAGAAAAGCAGGCAAAAGAGTAGGGCTAAAAAAGCCGATACAAGTATCTGAAACGGCGAGTAATTCAGAAAATAGGGCGTTAAGCTTTGTGGAAGTGCGCATTGATGAAAGAGAGTCTTTCTTAGTGAAAGGAATGACATCAGAAATCAGTGGCTTGTTTTCACTCACGCAAGACTTCGCACACAAAGTCCCTCAACTATGGTCACGTTTAGAAGGTGAGGTTGAAATCCCTGACGCTAACATGCTCCAGTTTATTGGCGTTGTTGACCTGACTCAGTCTTGCTTTGACGGAACCAATATTTACTATTGGGCGGGCGTTGAGCTTCATGACGAGATCTCCATCCCGCAACTGCCTAGTATTATCTCTGATAAGTTAGAGGTGCTGACGATTCCGAAGCAAACCTATGCTGTAGTGAAGCACCGTGGTCCTATAGAGCATCTACCCCATACTCTAAGTTGGTTTGTGCTTAATTGGCTTCCAAATTCAGGTTATCGTGGCGTTGATGGTTATGAACTTGAGATGTACCCATTTGGTTATCAAGCTCATGCTTCTGATGCGGAAATGGAGTACTGGGTTCCTATTATTAAATCGTAGTCATATTTCAGCTCTCCGACTTTCTCCCCCCTTCTCAAAAGCCTTTGTGTTACAAGGTCAAAGGCTACAAGGTCAAACGCTACTAGGTCAAATGTTACTAGATCAATTGTGTGTTTAATCAGCAATTGACCTAGTTTTACTCAAAATAGGCCAAGTTCTTTTTGAACTTGCACCAAATTGTTAATTATCCTACCTCTAGATACATACAATGCAAATGAGATTTATTACTATTTACAATTAAGCATTGGTACCGAGGGAATCATGACCACTCACACTCGTTTTAAGTATTCATCATTGGCAGTCGCGTTGCTGACTGCGTTTTCAGCGCAAGCATTCGCGGAAGATACCGCTACTTCGGCAGATTCGAATGTAGAAACTATTACTGTTATGGGTAAAGCCTACCGTAATACAGCAACGAAAACCGTTTTAGCACCAGAAGAAACGCCGCAAACACTTAACGTTATCGAAAGCGAACAGATGGAACAACGTGGTGTTAAGTCTGTAATGCAAGCTCTTCGTTATGCACCAGGTGTATCAACCGAGAATAAAGGTGGTGCAGTGGTTCTTAGTGATTGGGTTAAAATTCGCGGTTTTGACTCTACGAATAACTATTATGACGGAATGATGTTGCCAATCCTTCCTGGATGGAACGTACAACCTCAGATTGATCCTATTGCGATGGAGCGTTTGGAAATATTTAAAGGTCCAACATCGGTTCTTTACGGATCAATGCCACCAGGAGGCATGGTTAATATCATTGCAAAAGCGCCTAAGTTCGAAGAGTCTACGAAAATTGGCTTAGCAACGGGTTTAGATAACTTAGTTGAAGCTTCAATTGATACAACGGGTGCTTTGAGTGACAACGTTGCTTATCGCTTGGTTGCTCTGGGTCGTAAGAAAGATACGCAAGTAGACGGTGTTGAGGAAGAGCGCTATGTGATTGCGCCATCAATCGATTGGTATGTGTCTGATAAAACCTTTATTAACTTCAATCTTTATTATCAGAATGACCCTGCATTAGGTCAGAACGTGACACTCCCATTAGCGGCGATTGAATCAGGAAAAGTATCACCTTCGACATTTGCCGGGGATGTTAATTACAACACCATCAAACGTGATTTCTTGATTACTGGTTATAAGTTTAACCATGATTTCAACTCAAATTGGGCATTTCTTCAGAATTTCCGTTATATGAAAACTGACTTTTATCAAGAAAGTACTAGCAGTGGCAATTTTGATGCTTCAACTGGCTCATTAGCTCGTTCGGCATATAGCACCGATGAAAGTTCTACGGGTATTAGTGTTGATAACCAACTATCGGGCTTAGTGTCGACTGGCTCATTGGATCACTATTTACTTTTTGGTGTGGATTATCGAAACACAGAGGGTGATGTAGCCTACGACGCTTTCGCAGGTGTTGATAGCATCAACCTTTACAATCCAAATAACAATAAGCTGAATCCGAATGATTTTACAAAAACGTATTATCAAAATAACGACATTGAAGTGAGTCAGCTTGGATTCTATTTCCAAGATCAGATGTTGATTGATAATTGGGTGTTCATTGCTGGTGGTCGTTTTGACAAAGTCGAAACAACGACAAAAGTATCAGTATTGGGTGGTGCACCAAGCAAAACGGATACTGATGATACAAACTTCTCATACCGCTTAGGTGCTTTGTACAAATTTGATAATGGTTTATCTCCATTTGCAAACTTTGCTACCAGTTTTGAACCGAGTGTAAAGTTAGATACTAACGGTAATAACTTAGATCCTGAAACCGGTGAACAAGTCGAGTTTGGTCTTAAGTATGACTCATATGAGAATATGATTTCAGGCTCGATGGCGTTGTTCCAAGTGAACAAAAAAAATGTGGGCGTTCGTCCTGATGGCGCTTCACCATGGACTTCAGTTGGTGAGATTCGCTCACAAGGTATTGAGTTAGAAGGACGAGCACAAGTCACTGATAACTTGGATGTGTTAGCGAACTACACATACATCGATATGGAAATTACTGAAGATAGAAACGCATCAAATATCGGACAAACACCAGTATTTGTACCAGATCATACTGCAAATGTTTGGGCTAACTACTTTGTACGTAGTGGTGCAATGAGTGGCCTTAGAGTCGGCGGTGGCGTGCGTTATGTGGGAGAAACTGTTCTAAACGATACGTCAGACAAAAATAAAGGCCAAGTACCATCATATACTTTAGTTGATTTGTCTCTAGGTTATGACTTAGGAGAGGTTAACAGCTCGCTTAAGAACGCAACAGCTAATGTCGTTGCAAATAACATATTCAATGAAGAGTATTACACTTGTTGGAATGAGAGCTATTGCTGGTACGGTCAAGAGCAAACTGTAGAATTTAATGTTAATTACGAATTCTAACTAAGTTAGGGTTATCAATTTAAAGCAGCCTTTACTGGGCTGCTTTTGTCGTTTGAATAAATATAGAATTTAGATTGAGTAGGCAACAATATGAATTTACAACGAATAGCTTCCCATGTTTCTAAAATAAAGAGCTTACATACAAAGTTGGCGGTATCTGTATTAGCGGGCGCTTTATCGTTTAATGCGATGGCCGATTACCAAGTTGAAGACAGTGAGGGCGTAAAAACCCTTGAAGCTCAGCCCGTTAGAGTGGCTGCGTTAAACTGGGACATTGCTGAACAAGTGATTGAACTCGGTATCACACCAGTAGCGGTGCCTGATATTGCAGGTTATACCGATTGGGTTGTTCAACCTGCGATCCCAGAAGGCGTGGCGGACATTGGTACTCGAACTGAGCCCAATATTTCTGCTTTGAAGAAGCTAAATCCTGATGTGATTCTCATCGCTTCGCCTCAGAAAGATCTTCAGGAGCGACTCTCTGAAATTGCGCCCGTGCTTTACTACCAAACGTACAGTGAACAACACAGCAATGCAGCGGTTGCTATCGAGAACTTCAAGAAGATCGGACAGTTGCTTGGTAAAGAAGAACAAGCGAACCAAAAGCTGGCCGCAATGGATGAGCGTATCGCTGTCCTTAAGGCTGAACTGGATAAAGCGTATCCGGGCGACAAACCGAAAGTGACCTCTTTCCGTTTTGCGAGCACCACATCGGTGTTCATTTACGGCGATAACTCTATTCCACAATATGCGCTTGAACAGTTAGGTTTTGAAAATGCGATGGATCTTCCTGCGAGTCAGTGGGGCATCAGTCAAAAACGAATGACAGAGCTTAAGAACGTAAAGAAGGGCATTGCACTTTACTTTGAACCTTTCCCATATCAAGACAAACTAGACCGTTCTCCGGTTTGGAAGAGCATGCCTTTTGTTCGTAATGGTCAATTTAGCCCAGTAGCGGCAAGTTGGAGTTACGGCGGTGCCATGTCGATTTTGTATAACGCAGAAGCTATGGCGCAATCGCTGTTGACGTTAGCGGAGTAGTAATGAAATCCAGTGGTTTGGTGATGGGGGCAGTGCTGTTTTTCGCTTCCCTTGTTCATTTATGGTTAGGGCAATCTGAATTTGGCCCTATCGGTGAGCTGCTCCAGCAAGTTTCACTGATCAGTGACAGCGTGACATTCAGCTCAATGGTTGATGATTCATTCGAGTTGATGGCGTTAATCTATGTCAACTTGCCTCGCTTGGTCATGGCGATTCTGGTTGGTGGAACACTCGGCACCATAGGTAGCCTGTTTCAACAACTGACGCAGAACCGAATGATGTCGCCGCTTATTTTAGGTACGTCGTCAGGGGCGTGGCTTGGTTTGGTTATTCTGAATGTGGTTGCGCCGATGTTGGTCGCTCAGTATTCAGTTTGGTTCGCTCTGATCGGTGCACTGCTCGCGATGGGGCTGATTGTTTCGATTGTCGGAATCAAAAACATGAGCGGCTTGCCAATTGTTTTGGCGGGCATGGCGGTCAACTTGTTGCTAGGGGCATTTGCGACAGCAATTATCCTGCTTAACGACCAGTACGCACAGAACTTGTTTGTATGGGGAGCGGGTGATCTAGGGCAGAACGGTTGGGAACAAGTAATTTGGCTGATGCCTAAGCTACTTCCGATCTTTGCCATCTTCTTATTGGCGCCAAGAGTCCTGACTTTGCTTTCGATCGGGACTGAAGGGGCAGCAGCGCGTGGCCTTAATATCGGCACTACCTTCTTTGTACTGATGGCGATTGGCGTTTGGTTGGTTTCCGTATCGATTACCTCGGTGGGTGTGATCAGCTTTATTGGTTTGATAGCTCCAAACATCGCGAGACATTTGGGCTTTTTAAAGGCGAAATCTGAACTCATCGCAAGCTGCGTGTTGGGTGCGCTGTTGCTTTGTGTGACCGACAGTTTGGCTATCTTCTTGGCGCAATGGTCTTTGGATATGATTCCAACAGGGACGGCAACCGCGGTGATTGGCGCTCCAGCGTTGATCATAATTGCGAGAAAGCAATTATCGGCTCAAGATCAGCTGTTTTTCTCGATGCCTAAAGGCCCAAAGTTTATTTCACCTTTGGCTTACTTCTTGTTGGGCACAGTGCTTTTCGGGTTGTTGGCGTTGAGTACGCTCTCACAGCCTTCTTCTGATATGGGCTATTTTGTTATCCCAGACGCTTTTGAATGGTCGATTCGCTGGCCTAGAATGTTAACCGCGATATTCGCTGGTGGCGGTTTGGCGGTGGCGGGTGTGATTTTACAAAGATTGGTCTACAACCCGCTCGCAAGCCCAGACATTCTTGGTGTGTCAGCCGGTGCGGTTCTGGCGTTGATTTTCAGTAGCTTATTCATGGGTTATTCGATTCACTCATTGAGCCCTTGGATTGCATTTTTGGGTAGTGCGATTGCACTGTGTTTATTGCTATTCCTTGGCAAGAAGCATCAGTTTGCACCTTCGATCTTGATTCTCACAGGTATTTCATTAACCGCAGTTTTGGAAGCTTTGGTGCAATTCTCTTTAACGCGAGTGGGTGAGGGGAAATACACTTTATTAGCTTGGTTGGCAGGCTCTACCTATCGTGTTGAACCTGAGTCGGCAATGATTATGACCATGGTGATAACGGCTTCTATCGGGGCTGCTTTGCTATTGAGTCGTTGGGTGACCTTAATTGCGACTGGCCGACAGTTCGCGAGTGCCAGAGGGTTGAATATTAATCTCGCCTACGTGGCACTGTTGTGTATTGTTGCGATCTTATGCTCGGTCGTGACAACCACCATGGGGCCAGTCGCATTTGTCGGTTTGTTAGCTCCGCATATCGCTGCAATGATGGGGGCTCGCTTGGTGCGAGTGCAGATCATCTTGTCGTTTTTGATTGGTGCTGCACTCATGCTATTTTCAGACTGGTTAGGGCAAGTGGTGGTGTTCCCAGCGCAGCTTGCAGCAGGGACGTTAGTTTCAATTATTGGTGGCAGCTACTTCATCTTCTTGTTACTGAAACCTCGAAGAACATAGGTTCTGTCAAAACAGAGAGCCCTTGATTATCAAAGCTACTGGCAATCAAAGCTACGAATGAAAAGCAGTGAATGGAACGATCCATCACTGCTTTTTTATTGATGTCGTTTGTGTAAGGGGAAGGTGTTAAGCAACACAGGTCTCGCTTCTTAATGTGCAAGTTTGGCATATGTTAATAAAATGTATAACCTAAAGGTCTGACCACTTATAAGGTAGCCACCATGCCAAACCTCGATCGTATCACTTGTTCCATTGATGAAAAGCAAATTGCCACCGTTGTGCTGAATCGACCCGATAAGCTCAACGCTATTGATATGGCGATGTTTGAAGGCGTCAATAATATGATCCGAGAACTCAAAAAGAATAACGAGGTTCGCGCTGTGATAGTGAAAGGTAATGGTACGGATTTTTGTTCAGGGCTCGATGTTAAATCGTTATTGAACAGTAAAGTTGGGGCGATGAAGCTTTTGTTCAAATGGTTGCCGACGTTGCCAAATGCGGCTCAGTATTTTTCTATTGGTTGGCGAGAGATCCCTTGCCCTGTCATTTTTGCGATTCACGGGCGTTGTTGGGGAGGTGGGCTTCAATTAGCCAGTGGTGGTGATTTTAGAATCGCTAGCCCAGATGCGAACTTCTCGATATTGGAAGCGAAGTGGGGGTTGATTCCTGACATGGGAGGCGCCATCGCATTTCGCGAGCTGATGCGTAAAGATCACACCTTAGAAATGGCAATGACGGCCAAAGTGCTCGACAGCCAAACCGCTAAGGAATATGGCTTGGTGACTAAAATCGCCGAAGATCCTTACGCTGAAGCTTATGCGTTGGCACTTGAGTGCGCGAATCGGTCGCCAGATGTTGTCGCAGCTAATAAGAAACTCTACAACAAGACTTGGTGGTCCAGTCCTGGGTTCGCCTTATTTTACGAGACTTGGTATCAAATAAAGGTAGGGTTAGGTAAGAACAGAGCAATTGCTGCTCAACGTGAAATTCATCGAGACAAGCCGCGTCCATACGTCGCTAGAAAGTTCAAATAGCGCTTGTAAAGTAATAACGGGTATTCCCATTGTTTATAGGGCTTTGCGGTAACCTTAGATCAATTTAATGTCTAAGGCTAAATGAGCAATCTGATGAACAAAACTTTTACTTACTCGCTAGCTGCCACCGCAATTTTTACAAGTTTAAATGCTTTCGCAAGTGGTCTATTTTTACAAGAAGCTGTTATTGCTAATGCCGGTACAACTGGTGCAGGTGACGGTGTTTACTCTCGTTCAGCTGCTGCGATGTGGACCAACCCAGCAACCATGTCTCATATGGGCGAAAGCAAAACGACCATCAATACCATGGCGTTCGATCTTGAGATGAAATATCAAGACAACCAAGACTCTAGCGATGATGGAAAAGGGCACTCAGTTCTTCCCTCATTTGGTGCCTTTCATGCTCATCAAGTAACAGACCAACTGCACCTTGGTATCGCACTTGGCGCTGTCGGTGGCTCAAGCCTTGATTACGGTAGCGATTGGGCAGGTGCAGCCCTTCTAGAAGAAATTACTCTGACCGCAATGCAGGTTAACCCATCACTGAGTTATAAGCTGAATGACCAATGGGCTGTTGGCGCGGGTATTCAATTGAGTTGGGCTGCATTACAACAGTCAACATCTGCGTTGACCGTCAAACAAGACACTGATTGGGCCTACGGTTATAACCTAGGTGTAATGTACACGCCGACAGATAAACTAAAGCTGGGTGCCAGTTACCGCTCTAAATTGGAACATGAATTTAACAACAACTTAAATGGTAGTGTGTTTAACTCGCTGTCGACAGACCTCGCGCTGCCTGAGATCGTTGATCTAAGCGCAAGCTATGCATTGAACTCTCAACTTGACCTGCTTGCTAGTATTCAATTCCACCGTTGGAGTGCGTGGGACGAAACGGTATTAGATTTCGGAGCAACTGATAGAGGTGGAATTCCGATTAAACGTGATTGGGATGATGTTTGGAAGTTTGCGGTTGGTGCGGATTACCAACTTAACTCAGACTGGCGTTTAAAAGCCGGCTTCTCTTATGAGACCTCACCACAAGATGATCCATCAATGCAATGGGTTGACCTGCCTGTAGGTGAGCAGTACCGCTACTCGGTAGGCGCTTCTACTTACTGGGATGATATCTTGATCGACGTGTTCTACGAATACGCAGATTTAGGTTCTGTTGATATGGACCGTAATCTTGCTGGTAGCGATATCAATTTGCTAAACGGTTCTTTCGATGGTCGTATCCACTTTGTTGGCGTTAGTGCGACCTTCTAATGACATTACGTAATCTATTACTTGTTGCTGCGGCAATGCTTGGTTCGACAGGTGCTTTTGCTGAAGAGAAGCACCCTGATGATCCGACTAAAATCGTGACCAAAGCGGGCGTTGCTTATAACGAAGATTTGCAGTTCTCAGGTTCTATTGGTTTAGATGAAGCGCGAATGATCAACGCTCGTGTCAATGCGGACGGCGAAGAGTGGCGATTAGGCGGTTCATGGCTGTTGCCTATGGGTATCGTGAACTTCAACTTTAGCCGTTCTGAATATGATAACGATGCTTATAAGAACAACTACAGTATTGGCACATTTATACCACTGAGCTATTTCGATATTGAGCCGTTCGGTTGGCAAATCTTCCCAATGGCTGGTTACAGCTACAACGATGGTGAAGTAGCCGTATTCGATGATGAGAATGTGGGTTCTGATTATGTATTGATGCCGAGCTCGACACATGGTGGTTATATCGGAGCGTTTGGCTTAAAAACGATAACCGATGAATGGTCTATCATGGGCTTTGGTGGTGGTTCAATGGGTTCTGATGATTACTCTGGCTATTGGATTGGCGTTGGTGCGAGTTATAAATTGAGTGATGCTCAATCATTCAATTTCTTCACAATTTTTGCTGAGGATGATTTTGGAGAGAACAACAGTGTTGGCGCATCTTACACCTATGAGTTCAAATAGCTGTTAGCAATTCGCAGGTGGACGCCTCTCGTAAGAACCATTCACTCAGTCCAGATTAAATTGAACAAAGTCGCTTATTAAAACTGAGCGACTTTCTTTTATTCTATTTCCCAATCTTTTTTATCTCCTTCTACTGCTTTCTATCTCTTTCTCATGTGAGAGTACTGCTCTCTTAATCTAGATTAAGTTTTCCTCGTCTTATTCTCTGTACTATCCGCATAAATCAACGCCCATTCAGTAATGGACAAAAGAGAGTCACTTTGTGAAAAAGAAGTGGTTCTCTTTTGTCTTTTATAATGGTCAAACATCATAAAAATTTAATGAGGATAAGACTTGAGCACTTTGTTTACAGAAACACGCATCGGCAGCATGACATTGAAGAACCGCTTCATGAGAAGTGCAACGTGGGAAAATATGGCCACCGAAGATGGGCATATGACAGATAAACTGTACGCTATCTATGAAGAGTTGGCTCAAGGTGAAGTCGGCCTGATCGTGACGGGTTACGCGAACATCGTTGAAGAAGAAAAACCGAATGCGGGCATGATGGGTATGTACAACGACTCATTCATTGAAGAGTACAAAAAGCTGACTCAACTTGTTCATGACAACGACTCTAAAATCGTGATGCAACTGGCTTATGGTGGCACCAAAACCACTCATGATCTTGGCGAGCGAGTCATCTACGCACCAAGTGAGGTTCCAGAAAAAGGAACTCAAACTCTAGGCAAAGCGATGACCAAATGCGAGATCGACTACATTGTTGATGCCTTTGCTCAAGCGTCATTAAGAGCACAGAAGTCAGGTTTTGATGGCGTTGAAATTCATGCCGCTCACACCTATCTGATTAACCAGTTCTTAAGCCCATATTACAACCAACGTGAAGATGAATACGGCGGTAGCTTAGAAAACCGCATGAGATTCTTGTTAGAGATCTATACCGCGACGCGTAAGTTGGTGGGTGATGATTTCCCTATTTTAGTTAAGCTTACAGCTTCGGAGTTTTTTGAAGGTGGCGTGACCTTCGACGAAACGCGTATTGTGTGTAAAAAGCTTGAACAAGTGGGCGTGGATGGCATTGTCGTGTCAGGTAATATTCATGGCAAAGCTGACACTATGATTGGCGAGTCGCACGATGGTTTTACCATTCAAGCTGAAGGCTACTTCCACGAATATGGTCACGCGATCAGCCAAGACGTTAATATCCCTGTGATCACAGTTGGCGGCCTGACAGATTTTGATGCTATCGAAGCGATTGCAAACAACACAGGTATTGAATACTTCGCTCTTTCAAGACCGCTGCTTTCTGAACCGCATTTAGTTAAGCGTTGGAAGGAAGGGGATAGAAGCCCTGTTGAATGCGAACGATGCTCTAAGTGTCGCACTAAGCGCGGCAACTTCTGCGTGGTGAATAAAGACAGAAAAGTACAGCTTGCTCGCATGTAGTCGCTGAACCTAGCTTCAAGCGAGAACCGAAGTTTATAGCCGAGTCTAAGTTTGAGCCTGTGTAATCGCGCAGGCTCTTGTTTATTCCGTATTCCACGAAACGAAATTTGAAACCTTATTAATCACATCTTCCTGTCAAATTGGCGCGATTAAACAGATACACTGCGCCTGTAAATTATCCAACCAAGTTATCGATAACAAATTGAGCAAACTGTGAAATTACTTCCTCTTCTTAAGCAACCTCGAATCCACTGACGACTCTTTAGTTTTAGCGACATTGCTATGATTTAAGCGTGATACTCACTATTCATCCCAGTGAACCCTGTTTTTTTAGGGCGTTAGTTTGTGCACCTTGGATTTGCATCGTCGAACATTTTGATAGTTAACGAATAAAACTAAATAGATCATTCAGAGGTAAAAATGCAAAAGAAGCATTGGTCCAAATTCGAGTTGCTGCATGAAGTCGTAACCAACCCCAATATTCACGTAAAAGGTCAACACAGTTATTACAGCGATTGCTGGGACAACGGTTTTGAACAATCGGTAGTTCGCTATTTACACGGCGACGAAGTCAGCCGCCAGTGGGAGCCTCGCTGGGAAATCGATGAACTGTACATCGGTGACTATGTTTGTATCGGGGCTGAAGTCGTAATTCTGATGGGCGGTAACCATACCCACCGAGTCGATTGGTTCTGTTTGTATCCATTTATGGATGTGATTGAAGACGCCTACATTGGCAAAGGCGATACTCACATTGAAGATGGGGTGTGGTTAGGCATGCGAGCGATGGTGATGCCCGGTGTGACGATTGGCGAAGGCGCTGTGGTTGCAGCGAACAGTGTTGTGACAAAAGACGTCGCTCCCTACAGCATTGTCGGTGGTTCTCCAGCTAAAGTCGTCAAATACCGCTTTGATGAGTCCGTTATTGACGAACTCATTTCATTCAAAATATACGAGTGGCCAGAAGAGAAGTTTGAAGCGTTGAGGAAGCATTTATGTAACTCAGACTTTTCAAAGTTAAAGCAGGCGATAACGGATTACGACAATTGTTTGTAAGGAGCGCTTGTAACGAGCATTTGTAAGGTGCGTTTTTAAGGTACGGGTATAGCCACAGATTTGTGTAGAAAGATCTGTGTCATATTTATATTGAAAAACACGTTAAATCAGTCCGTTACCTTGCAATACTCAACATGGTGTACCAATCTTATTTCATAAGCATGGATAAGGATTGTGTATGCCCGCAAGTTCAATGAAAAACAAAGGGGTGGTGGGGAAAGTCCTACTGCCTTCTTTACTCATAAATCTTCTCTCTCTCGCCGTTCCGTTAACGGTTTTACAAATTTACGATCGTATTTTACCTAACCAAAGTTACGGTACTGCCACTTTGTTGTTGGCGGGTGCAGCGTTGGCTGTTGCCATGGAAGCATTGATCCGGTTTGTGCGTACTTGGCTTTTGTCAGCCGCGGCCAGCAATACCGAGAAAGCGACCTATCAAACCTTGGTTGAAAGAGTAACAACGGCTTCATCAGGACATCTTCGCCACATTGGTGTTGGCGGCGTGGAAGAGGGGCTGGGCTCAGTATCAAAAGTCAAAGATTGGTATTCCGGTGGTGTGATTGCAGGCTTTATTGATTTGCCTTTTGCCTTGATCTTCTTGGGCTTGGTGGCTTACATCGGCGGTGAGCTGGTGGCGATACCTTTGGCAGTTTGGCTGATTACTCTTGGAATCGTTTGGTTATCTTCTATTCGTGTTAAAAGCTTAAGTGAAGAGGCTTCCCAAGATGAGCAGGAGCGAAAAGCGTTTTTGATTTTGCTAAGCCAAACCATTCAGGGAATCAAACGCCAGGCCGTTGAGTCTCGAATCTTTAATCAGTTTAAATCCCTCAATAATGTTCGCTCTCAGTCTAAAGCGAGAGAAGAAGAACAGAACGCCTTCGCCCAAGAATGTATTCAGCTTGCTGCACTAGCTACGTCAGTTTTACTGGTGATCACGGGCAGCTTATGGGTGTTGGATGGCCAGTTAACCACAGGTGGATTGGCGGCATGTTCTATCTTATCGGGCAGAGCGGTTGCACCTTTAAGTGCTTTAGTGGGAGTTCGAATCAAGCTTAATTCAATACACAGTGCCAATCAGGCAATAGAAAAATTGAGTGACTTGTCACTATCGGAATCTTCAGATTCTGAGCAAGCTGAGAACCACTTATCTGACTTTGAGGTGTTGGAAATCAAGCAAGCGACCGTTGAAAGATACGGTGAACTCGCTCATGCGGATGTCACATTGAATAAAGGTGAATTGGTATTGTTAGAGAGTGAGGATCGCCACACCAACAGTCATTTATTGTCGTCGATTGCAGGTATTGATGATCTAAAAGCGGGGGAGTGCTTCATTAATGGATCTGCAGTTTCAATCGCATCCGTAACCAATATTGCGGCCTACTGTGGCGTTAAAGGGCAGTTGGTGTCGGGTACTATTCTCGACAACTTGTGTGGCTTTGACCCTGAGAAAACACAAAGCGCCAGTGACTATGCAAAGCGTTTGGGTTTAATCAAGGAAATCACTCGATTACCCGATGGACTAGAGACACAAATTGGCCATACGAGTGCGTCTCTGCTGAGTATGGGTAACGTGAAAATGCTCAATATCGCGACTCAACTGGCAAGTGATAAGCCCATTATCATGTTAGAAAGGCCAGATTCCTCGCTTGATTTAGATGCCCTTGGAAACCTAGCGAAGGTGTTGGAAGAAGAAGTGGCGGCAGGACGGACGATACTGATGGTGAGCTACCATTCTAAACTTCGCGAATTTGCCAATCGAATCATTACAGTGGAAAGTCGAGCTATTACGGTCGACAGCGAGAGCAATCAGGAGGCCGTCGTATGAATCGTTTAGATATTGGTAACCCTTCAGGTACGAACAACCGTGCAGATACCAGCGGTCGACAAGAGGTGATGAATCATTTAGAAACCGAGAGCCTTTCCGTTCTTAAGCAATTGGAAGTTAATGCTAATATCCAGTTGTTCGCACATCAATGGGTCGATGAAAATGGCATTGAATCAATCGACGATATGTTTGCCTTGTTCGACAGGCTTGCACTGCCTTATCGCTTGGTTGCCAACCTAGATGAAGTTGGTGAACATAAATTGGTCTTACTGGTACTTGGTGAACATGAGCTGGTCTCTGGTCATTTAGAATCCAAGCAATTTGTTGCCTTTAATGCCAATGACGACATTACCGATGTCCCTCAGTTTTGTATTGTTATCGAAGGTCCACCACTAGAGAAGGCTTCTCCTGATTGGGTTGGCGAACGACTACATGCGTTTCGCCCCATTATTCCTAAATTGCTGCTAGTCAGCTTTATCACTAACTTATTTGCGCTTGCTGTTCCCTTCATCACGATGTCGATTTATGACCATGTGATTGGTGGTGATGCAGGGCATGAGTTGCAAGGTATCGCCATTGGCGCGGCGTTGTTGTTTGTGATGATGGGTTGGTTGAGAACATTACGTAGCCGAGTGTTTGCTTCAGTTTCCAACCGAGTAAGTCGTGAGATTTCTCAATCCCTCGTGCAGCGTCTGCTTCGTAATAGCTATGCTCAAAATCAGCAAACAGCTTCTTCTAGTCAGCAAAACCAAGTGATGTTGTCAGAGCGTATTTCAGGTGTGCTATCGGGGCCATTAGGAAATGCGTTATTTGACCTACCATTCATTCTTATTTTTGTACTTGCGATAGGTGTTTTAGGCGGGTGGTTGGTACTGGTTCCAGTCGTCTCTTTAATCCTTTATTACTTGCTAGCAAAACGCTCGATACGCTCTAGCAGCAAGCGCTCTATGCAATCGACAGTGGCAGGTACGAATCGTCAAAACATGACTAATGAGCTGTCATCCAAGCTTGCCTTTATTCGCAGTGCTGGGTTCTCAGAGCACTGGATTCAACGTTTCAAAAAAGCCAATCTTCTTGCTTCAACAGTGACCTTTAATCAATCGGTTCTCCAGAGCCGGTACACCTCGATTTACTATTTTATTGGTGTGGGATCGACACTCGCCGTGATGGGGTTAGGTATAGGACTTATTTTTGAACAAGTGATGACCCCTGGTGGTTTGATTGCTTCAATGATGTTGATATCTAAGGTGACGGGTCCTGCTCAGGTGTTGGCAAACAGTGCGATGCGTTTTAATAGCTTTAATCAATCCAAGCTGCAAGTGAACCGTATTTTGTCTCAGCCGTCTGAGCGTGAATTCAGTTACCAGCATCACCCGTTACCCGTGGTAGCGCCTAACTTGAAATTAGACCAAGTGACGCTGCGCTATCCCAAACAGAGTCGCCCGGCCTTGAATGGTGTGAGTTTTGATATTGAAGCCGGTGAAATTGTCGCGATTACCGGCCCTTCTGGGAGCGGTAAATCAACATTAATTGAAGTGCTGTCTGGCTTGCAGCCTATCCAAAACGGTATGGTCGAGCTTGAAGGCGTTAACCTCGTTCAATATGATCCGCAGCTTTATCGCCACTGGTGTTTCATTCGAGCCGCATATCCTGATTTGCTTACGCTGAGTATTCGAGAGTGGCTAAACGACGGTCACAAAGTCGAAGATAAGAAAATGATATCTGCAATTGAAATGGTGGGCGGAAAGCGTTGGTTCGAGACATTATCAGGTGGGCTCGATACTTCCATCAGCAGTATTCAGCCGGACAGCCTTTTTGACATGTTGTCTGGCAGCGTCGCGCAGATCCTCATTGACGCGAAAGCGCTGGTTTATGACTACCCAATGTTCTTAATGGATAACCCTGTGCCTGATGCTCACCCAAATGCTAAACGTATATTTGGTGAGTTTGTGCAGTCGAAAAAAGGAAAAGCAACGGTGATCTACACGTCCCACGATCCGGATTTAATCAAGCTTGCCGATAAAGTGGTGGTATTAAATGAAGGTGCAGTGGTTTATGCAGGCCCATTAGAGCCGGAACAGCCTTCAGAGCCTCAGGCTTCTCAAGAACCGCAGTTATCTGAGCAACCGTTATCTCAAGAGCTACAGCCGTCAACTCAAGAGGCGTCTGCTCAACAAAATGCAGCCCAACAAGAACAATCAAAGTCTAAGCAAGGAGTCGCTAATGACTAAACAATCTATCGAGAAGGGCAAGCGCTACGGTGAACTTGTTGAATCACAAAATACGGCTCGTTCATTGGCGCTGGCCACATGGTCGGTTGCCTTATGTGTTATTGCTTTTGCCACTTGGTCTGTAGTCACTCAAGTTGATGAAATCGCCAAAGCCAAAGGTGCTGTGATTCCAGAAGGCGAGAAGCAAGTATTACAAAGTGCGATTGGCGGTAAGTTAAAGCAAATTCTCGTTAAAGAAGGGCAGTTGGTTGAGAAAGGCCAGCCGCTTGTTGAGTTTGATGCCACTTTCCAGCGTACCGCCCTTGAAGAGCTAAAGTCCCAACAAGTGACGCTTCTAGCCAGTGTGGAACGTATGAATGCGCTGCTTGAGCAGCGTGAGCCTAACCTTGCTGAGTTTGAGGTCGATTACCCAGAGATCGTCAGCCAACAAAAAGCGCAGCTGAACGCGCAAAAAGCCCTCTACTTCCAAAAGCGTGTGGTGCTTGAGAAAGAGAGCGAGCAAATTGCAGAGCAGCTTCGTAGCGTAGAAAAGGCCTTGCCGAGTTATGAGAAAGAGTTAAATGCGACTAAGCAAGAGTTGAGCATACTGGAGAAGGGTTACAAAGCGGGTAACATTTCACGTTTACGTGTGCTTGAAATGCGACAAAAATTGGCTAGTATCGAACAGAAAATCGAAGAAGCTCGTGGTAAGAAGTCGGTATTGATTAGACAAGCTGACAGTAATGACCAAAAAATCATACAGCTTCTGGCGGAAGCGAAAGCTAAAGTGAGCGATGATCGTTCTAAAGCCGTATCTGACTTGTCAGCCCTGAACGCCAGAGTACGTTCAGGCCAAGCGAAATTGACCAACACCATGTTAGTGTCGCCTCTACAAGGTTTGGTGCAAAGCCTGCCAAGCACGCAAAACGGTGGTGTTATTCAGCCGGGTGGGACAGTGGTTGAAATTGTTCCTGTTGGTGGGAAAGCAGACTTTAAAGCTCGTTTGTCGCCAAGAGATATTGGTTTTGTGAGTGTAGGGCAGCCGACTCGTATCAAGATTGATGCGTTTGATTACAGCCGCTTTGGGGCGCTAAAAGGGGCGGTTGAGAGTATTTCACCGACCACAAGTCAAAGCGAGCGTGGCGAGATCTATTATGAAGTCGTCGTCTCGGTGGATGTTCCTTATTTCCGTGATAATCCGGAGAGCTTCTCTATCTTGCCAGGTATGACGGGCGAGGTAGATATTACTACTGGTGAGAAATCTGTATTCCAGTATTTATGGAAACCGATCTACACCAATGTGAGTGTCGCATTTGGTGAAAGGTAATCGTTATATAGAGTCGCTGAGAGTAAACGAATAACAACAGCAAATAATAAAAAGGGAGCACATTATGTGCTCCCTTCTGTTTAGTCTCGTTATCGGTTAACTATTTGGATCAATGTCCGGTAGCCCGTCTACGTCGTTGTGATGATGGTGCTCATCATCTTGGTTATGGTTGATGTTCGCGTCATGGTGTTCCAACGCGTCTGACATATCCAAGTGCGCTTGGTCATGTGTTGTTGCATCTTGTTGGTCGACTTGTGCAAGTACGATATCCATATCCGCAGGTTGATCGTGAACCGTTGTCGATGTCGCATCGGGTTTAATGCCCAATGCATCCAGATAAGCTGCTGCACCATGGTGGCTGGTTTTCTGTTCGGGTTCTTGATGGGTCTGCTGGGTTAAATCCAGATTACTATCATCGCTTAGTGTGACCGTAAAGTCGGCTTGCGAAGCCATGTCTGGCTCGTCATGTTGAACAGGAGGCGGTGGTGGTGGAGCAGGGTGTGATGTATGGACGACAGGAGTGATTGTCATATCAACCACTTCAGTTCCAACTGTCAGCTTTCCACTATTTCCTGGCCCATGACTGAGTATCTGGATATTCACATGGGCGACAACTTCATCTTGATTTGTCCCTTGCAATGCCACTTCAAATTTATCTTCATGTTGACCTATACCAGAAGCGCTGCCATGAGGGCCCGTGTGAACTTGGGCTTGCTCTTGATAATGTAAATGACCGGTCTGAGGATCAATAGTTAATGTCCCGTATTGGCCATGATGACTAGTGACGTACTGTCCGTTAGGTAAATGGATTCGCCAACCGCTTTGTGCTGTTGGTACCGGAGTTAACGATGGTAATAGTGGTGGAACCCCAAGCGTGCCAGATACTTGGTGGCTTCCCGATGGTGGTCTGACAATGATAGGTTCAGGAATAGCGCTTGCAGCGAAACCTTGGCTACCTGCGGTATTACCGTGTTCGTCAGTCATTGTTGCTTGTACATTAGAACCGGGATGAACTTCAATTTGTATTCCATGCTGCAGAGTATGAGCATCTAATACATGATCTTGTCCGTTAACGACAAGATGCTCTCCGATTTTGGCATCACCAGGAGGCGTAACGGTTGCAGTGATCGTGTTTGCTTGTCCTCGGGCGATTTCAGCTTTGCTGTATAAGTTGTCTGCCCCTGCGTTTTCAAAGGTAATCGTAGGAACGCTAACCTGTGTATCGACTTGGTAAGTAACATCTGCAGTGGCATGAGCGCTATTACCTGCGGTATCTGTTATCGCTACTGATGCCTCTATTTTTTGGTCAGCATCGGCAATGAGTTCACTGCCAGGTACGGCAATTGAATAGTGTCCTTTTGCATCGACCACGCCAGTATGCTGTGTCCCATTTACATCTAAAGTCACAATGTCACCTGCATTAAAATCGCCAGAAACGGATCCGGTGATGTCAATGGAGCTACTGGATTCTTGAGCATTAATCACATTGTCGGCGGTAATCGGGTCTGTTTGAATACCGACGTGTACTTGTGTATCTATATGGACGGAAAGAAGCGAAGAGGTAGCCGGTAGCACTGACGAAGGAGCCAACGCTTTGGCGGATAGATTATGATCGCCTTCCGATAAGCTGCTTACGGCAACACTATATTGGCCAGAGGCATCAGACACCGCGTGTCCAACGGGTGTGGAACCATCGTAAATAGTGACTTTCGAGAATGGAATATCAGTGTGTCCGGTAATCGTTGGCGTAGTGTCGTTGGTAAGGTTGTCAGTGTTCGACGAACCCGAGTCACTCGTTGATGCCAAATTCAATGTCACCGAGTTTGTTGGCGCTACGTTGGTGATCATTAGCACGGTTGGTAGTGTCGTTGTAACCGTAGGTTGTTGAGGTACTGTGGTTGATATGACTAGGCCACCCGTTGGTGACATGGTGACATGTCCCGAGGCATCAAAGGTGATGAATTTCGAATCTTCAGTATGGCCGTCACTGACTTTTACTTCGAATACATCGACACCATGATAGGAGTTGGTGGCAGAGTTATAACTCATCCCTGTGATAGACGTATTTGGTGTGTAGACGTAGTCACCAGTATTTGGATCGACCGACAATGAACCGAATTGCCCTGTTGAGCTGACGACAGAGAACATATGAGTGTCATTAACGTCTACATCTGTCTCTGTTAATGTACCTGCTGTTGATGATGTCTGGTTAACGCCGAGAATCGGTGCGTCATTGGTTCCGGTAATGGTAACCACGATATCATGGTGCGTGCCATCTGCAGATTGAACCGTGATGGTTTCAGTGTCTGTCTGACCTTCGCCAAGCTGTTGAACTATAGGATGGTTGTTGTCAAGGTCGTAAGTCCAGTGACCATTTACATCGATATGAGCGTGCCCATAGCCTTTGCTTCCGGCTATTCCAACTCCACCCTGTACCGCGGTAAACCCTGCTGTTCCATCAGGGTCACTCGCCGTCAACGTACCTGAAGCTTGAAGTGTTATGTCTTCTTTTGCCACTCCTGTGGAGTCTCCACTGAATGTTGCAGGGTCAGCGACACTCGCTATATTAATGAGTATTGACCCTTCTTTTGAATCAAGATGACCATCGTTTGCGGTAAATTGCACCGCCCCTAATCCGCTGACACCAGAACTAAAGTAGTTGTGAGTTGGGGTGAAGATGAGTGATGAAACGTCGGAGGCGCTGACGTCATCACCAACATTCACTGTGGTGCCATTCAGCGATAACACGCCATGGGCGACATTGGTAATTGTGATGTGGTTTAACGCATCTCCATCAATATCAGAATATTTAAAGTCTGCGGTGGTGAACGCA
This sequence comes from Vibrio sp. 10N.286.49.C3, assembly GCF_041469545.1. NCBI lineage: Bacteria > Pseudomonadati > Pseudomonadota > Gammaproteobacteria > Vibrionales > Vibrionaceae > Vibrio > Vibrio sp. 10N.286.49.C3. The sequence continues at coordinate 32,584 of NZ_JBFRKT010000016.1, read as the reverse complement.
TGAGGCTTATCTTCTAAAGAACTAATAAAACTCGATCCAACGATAGGTGCATCATTGACTGCATTGACATCCACTACCATCGTTGCGTTTGCCGAATTTTTATGGCCATCATTCGCAGTAAATGTAAATTGCGCATAGTTGGCGCCGTTTTCATTATTGATCGGCGTGAAAGTTAAATGGCCTGCGTCTAAGTCAGCCTTGCTGATTTGCTGGTTGGCGGTTACGGCATTACCGTTTAAGAGTAATAATCCATGACTCGGTATGCTGCTAATAGTCACGAACTGCAGGGCGTCACCATCTTGATCACTGTAACCAAATTCACTGGTTGTAAAGGTTCTGGTGATGTCTTCATTTGTAGAAACGGTTTGCGCTGTAACCGTTGGCGCATGTTGCAGGGGAGGGGTGACTTCAATAGAGAGAGAATTTTGAGAAGAGTCTCCTATTGGGTTACCGCCATCATCGCCGACGCGATAAACCATACTTGGCACTTTACCTGTAAAGCCAGCTTCCGGGGTGAAGGTATAATGACCATTCGCTTCGATCGCGAGTGTACCGATACCGGCCATAGTATGTGGTTGCCCCGGCCTTACCGCGACATAACCTGACACCGGGTCTTTTATTTGAATATCTTGCAACACCAGATGTGCGTTGGAATCGGTGTCTGTTGCTGCACCGCTCAATCCTTGATCCGTCCCAGAGCCAGTAAGTAGATTCCCTTCAACTGGACCACTATGTTGAACACCAGAATCACTGAGGCTGTGTAGAACAGGATCATCGGTGGTCCCATTAATCGTGACGGTTATTGAATGCTTGGTACCATCTTTTGATGTGACTTCAATGCTATCTGTGAGTGTTTGTCCATTGTCTAAGTCTTGAATCTGCGTACTCTTGTTGTCTGCTTTATAAACCCATGTCCCAGTACTAGTGATGTCGAAATGACCGTAGGTTCCATCCAGAGATATTTTCGGTTGCCCCTTAAGATCTAATGCAGCTTCGCCATGACCATCAGCGTCAGATACAATCAGGTGCCCATGACAAGAAAGGGCATCTGGAATAGTTGCTGACCCCGTGATATGCGCGTTGTGGTGAATGTTTGTATCTTCTTTTATGCTGCTGGAGTCACCGGCAAATGTGGCGACATCATTAACAGCAGCAAGAGACGTGTTTGCGCCTGTATGAGTCGTTCCACCATGAGCATCTGTCACGTCATAAGTGAAGTGCACTTGGCCGTTGTAGTCTTTGGTTGGAGTAAAAGTGTAGGTGCCGTCTTTGTTATCGACTACAGAGCCGTGTTCGACTAACAGATTCTCAATGGAAAGCTTACCTGCGTCATTGGCATCCACGTCGACAGTATTGGCTAATAAATCAGCTTTGGTGAAAATAAGAGCTGTATCTTCTGTGCCTGTGGAAAGTGTTACTTCAGAACTGATATAAGGTCTATCATTATCACCATGAATGGTAATGACTATGTCTTGCGCAGTACCATCTTTAGAATAAATGGTAATCGTATCTGTTAATTCTTGCCCATCGCCTAATTGATCGATCTTTGTGGCTACGTTTTGTTGGTTACTACCAACGGTAACCTTATAATGCCAATTACCATCGGCATTTAGTATTAATTGACCATAAGTGCCATGGTAGGAGTAGCCTATGCCTTTTGTATCAAATTGTGCTTCGCCAGTGTCAGGGTCAATAATCTCTAACTTGCCATCAGTATATAAAGGGTCATTGGTTAATTTAGCCATCCCAAGCTGTGCGTAGTTTGGTGACCGATCATGATAGGTACCATGCCCTTCATCGACATCGCCAGTTGTCGTTCCAGTGATTACTGCTGTGTCACCAACCGTATCAATATGAAGAGTGTTAGTAGCCTCTTGTGAGTCATCATGCCCATCGTTAACAGTATATTTAAACTGAACATCGCCATTAAAATCTTGCGCAGGAACGAACTGAAGTTTACTGATGTCAGCTGTAGGGATGTGTTGCCCCGCTGTAACATCGTGTCCATCAAGCACAAATTTACCTTGTGTTGCTGTTGGTAGATCTGTGATTGCAACTGAATGTAGCGTATCGCCACTATCAACATCCGTAAATCCAAACTGACTCGCTTGCATTTGATAATGCGTGTCTTCAGTGCCGTTACTTAGCGCAACTTGGGTAACGGTTGGCGCATCATTGGTGCCTACAACGTCTATGTGCAACTCGTATGCCGTTCCATCATAACTATGAACACGGTAGACAACGGTTTCAGTTTGTCCTTGAGCAAGGTGTTGCAAATTGGCATTATTAACGCTGTACCCCCAATTGCCCATGCTATCAATACGTAACATGCCACCAAACGGATCGTGAACTGCTGTTTCACCAAACTGGCTGTATTGGAATTTATTCTCCCCGCTATCTGGATCCACAACTTGTAGTCTTCCATTCGCGAGCTCAGTTGTAACCCCTGCATTGTGGCTGCTGTGTGAACCATCTTCAGTGACGTGGTCAGTTGTCACTTCTGAAATGATGGCGCCGTCTGGGGTAGCCGTGAGTGTGGTAGACGCCCCCGTATGAGTCGTTCCGCCATGCGCATCTGTGACGTCATAGCTAAAATGAACTTGGCCGTTATAGTCTTTGGTTGGGGTAAAAGTGTATGTTCCGTCTTGATTATCTTGAATAGAACCATGATCAGCGTGAAGATTCGCAACGGTGAGTTTGCCTAGGTCGTTGCTATCCACGTCTATAGTGTTTGCTAAGAGTTCGGTGGCCGTGATGGTTTGCGCGAGGTCTTCTTTACCGCTGTTGAGCTGCACTTCTGAAGAGCAGTATGGACGGTCGTTGTCGCCATGAATGGTGATAACAATATCATGAGTAGTACCGTCTTTACTTTGTATCGTTATCGTATCAGTGAGTGTCTCATTTGCACCAAGTTGATCAATCGTCGATCCTACATTTGTTGTTAATCCACCATTTACATCAGCAGTGCCGGTCGCAACACCATAAAACCATTTACCATCTGTATTAAGAATCAAATGGCCATATTTTCCATGATAGGTATAACCAATACCTTTAGAATCAAAACTATTCTCGCCGGTATCTGGATCGATGATTGTTAGTTGCCCCTCAACATGAATCATACTATTAGTTAAATGCGCCATACCTGACTGGGCAAAGTCTGGCGACATATCAGGGTTTCTGTTTTCATAAACATCGCCAGTATCCACACCTGATATAACGGCTTTATCTCCAATCGCATCAATATGAAGAGTGTTAGTAGCCTCTTGTGAGTCAACATGCCCATCGTTAACAGTATATTTAAACTGAACATCGCCATTAAAATCTTGCGCAGGAACGAACTGAAGTTTACTGATGTCAGCTGTAGGGATGTGTTGCCCCGCTGTAACATCGTGTCCATCAAGTACAAACTTACCTTGTGTTGCTGATGGTAGATCTGTGATTGCGATGGAATGTAACGTATCGCCTGTGTCGATATCACTGAATCCAAACTGACTGGCTTGCATTTGGTAATGCGTATCTTCAGTGCCATGTGCAAGTGTCGTCGCAGTAATGCTCGGTTGATCGTTGGTGCCTGTCACCGTTATTGTTATATCGTGGGCAGTGTGGTCTGCAGAGTAAACACGATATACAACTTTTTCTACTTCACCTTCAGCTAATGATTGCAAGCGACTATTGGCTACTTCATATCCCCAAGCGCCACTTGGTGTAATGCGTAAAAAACCACCAAAGGGATCGTGAATCGCCTGTTCTCCTAATAACAGATTGACCTGAAAATGGTCTTGCCCTGCATCAGGATCTGTCACACTCAGCAAACCCGATGCAACGACAGGCTGTAATGAACTGTGACCCACATTATGATCTTCAATAATCGTTCCGGTATCACTACCGCTTATAACCGCTTTATCAGCAACTGCACTTAAACTGCTGGTAGCTCCAGTATGAGTGACACCGCCATGTGCATCTTTGACATCATAGGTGAAATGAACTTTACCGTTATAGTCTTTTTCTGGTGTGAAAGTGTATGTACCATTTTGGTTATCTAAAATCGAGCCGTGATCTGGATGAAGGTTTGCTACTGTAAGCAGTCCAGAGTCATTTTTATCGACATCTATTGAATTTTGTAACAGTTGTGCAGCTGTAATGGTTTGTCTCGTATCTTCAGTACCTGCGTTGAGTTGTACTTCTGAAGAGCAATAAGGCCTGTCGTTACTACCATTGATAGTGATGACTATATTATGTGGTGTTCCATCTTTTGTGTGAACGGTGATAGTGTCTGTGAGTGTTTCACCCTCACCTAACTTATCGATAGCGGAGCCTCTGGTCGTGGGCCTTCCACCAATGTGAGTGAGACTTCCAGCATCGGCATAGTAATTCCAATCGCCATTTGGATTTAAAATTAAGTCACCATATGTACCGTGATAGTTATACCCCACATTATTATCAGCAAAGCCAGACTGACCAGAGTCAGGATCAATCACAGATAAATGTCCATTAGCGTTTAGTGTACTAACTCGAAGTGTCGCCATACCCGATTGAGCATGATCTGGTGACATATTATCTCCAGCCGCTTTCTCAGTGACACTTGCAGTATCTACTCCACCTACCACAGCATTATCATTAGTGCCGTTTACTGTAATGGTGACTTGATGAGGTGTGCCATCGGCTGAATGAACGGTAATGGTATCAGTAGCGGTTGCGCCATTACCTAACGCTTGAACTGCTGGGTTAGTGTTATCTAAGTCGTAGGTCCAAGCGCCATTATCTGTTAGATGTAATGTACCTAAGGAGCCTTGGATATCAGTATTGGCAAAGTGTGCTTCACCGCTATCGGTATCAGTAATGGTTAATGTGCCAGTAGTTTGTAGTTGTGTCTCTTCTGTTACTGCGCCAGCACTTGTACCGCCAATTACAGCCGTATCATTGGTGCCATTTACTGTGATAGTCACTTGATGTGGCGTGCCATCAGCAGAATGAACAGTGATGGTATCGGTAGCGGTTGCTCCTTTGCCTAGCGCTTGAACTTGTGGATTCGTATTATCTAAATCGTAAGTCCAAGTGCCGTTATCAGTTAAATGTAAAGTGCCTAATGTGCCTGCAATATCAGTGTTGGAGAAGTGTGCTTCACCAGTATCTACGTCAGTGACAGTCAGTGTACCTGACGTCTGAAGTTGAGATTCTTCAGTCACTGCACCAGAGTTTGTCCCGCCAATGATGGCCTTGTCGTTAGTACCATTAACCGTAATAGTAATTTGATGTGGTGTGCCGTCAGCAGAATGAACAGTAATGGTATCGGTAGCGGTTGCTCCTTTTCCCAGCGCTTGAACGTTAGGGTTTGTATTGTCAAGCTCGTACGTCCAAGAACCAGTATCGGTCAAATGAAGCGTACCAAATGAACCTACGATATCGGTGTTGGAGAAGTGTGCTTCGCCGGTATCTACGTCAGTGACAGTCAACGTACCAGAGGTTTGAAGTTGAGATTCTTCCGTCACCGCACCAGAGTTTGTCCCACCAATGATGGCCTTGTCGTTAGTGCCATTAACCGTAATGGTAATTTGATGTGGTGTGCCGTCTGCAGAGTGAACAGTAATGGTATCGGTAGCTGTTTTATTCGCGCCTAACGCTTGAACGGTTGGGTTAGTGTTATCTAAGTCGTACGTCCAAGAACCAGTATTAGTCAGATGAAGCGTACCAAACGAGCCTACGATATCGGTGTTGGAGAAGTGTGCCTCGCCAGTATCCACATCCGTTACCGCAAGTGTGCCCGAGGTCTGAAGTTGGGACTCTTCGGTTACCGCGCCGGCACTGGTTCCGCTTATCACGGCTTTATCATTGGTGCCGTTAACGGTAATTGCAATTTGATGAGGAGTGCCGTCGGCGGAGTGGATGGTTATGATGTCTGTTGTCGTAGATCCTTGACCAAGAGCCTGAACTTGTGGATTTTTATTATCTAAGTCGTAGCTCCAATCGCCATTGTCTTTAAGGTGTAAAGTACCCAGTGTCCCCTTGAGGTCGGAATTAGAAAAATGCGCCTCTTTTGAGTCGATATCGGTGATGTTGAGTTGGCCCGAAACCGTTAGGTCTTTATCTTCAGTAACTTGGTTTGAGCCATTACTTTTCCCGATAGCGAAAAACGAACTTGGTGAATTTGCTGTGCTACTCGTGATTACTGCATGGTCGTTGGTGCCATTAATTGTAACCGTAACTTGATGTGCTGTGCCATCGGCAGAGTGAACAGTGACGATGTCTGTCGCAGTCGAACCTTGGCCAAGCCCTTGAACTACAGGGTTATTGTTATCTAAGTTGTATGTCCATGCACCGTCTTTTGTGATGCTTAGCGTACCGAAATTACTAGCCACTTGTGAGGCTTGAAAGTGGTCCTCTCCAAGATCAGAGTCCGTTACCGAAAGCTGCCCTTGAACTTGTGTCGTTAAATCTTCAGTTAACGTGCCAGCATCCACACCCGTAATTACGGCATTGTCGTCGTTTCCGCCAATCGTCATATCGATCGTTTGCGGTGTGCCATCTTTGGTGTGAATAGTGAAGCTTTCGTGCAATGAAGTGGCTGCGGTTAAAGCTTGAACATTAGAGAGCGAGTTATCAACTTGATACTGCCAATGTCCATCAGCATCGATAGTTAATGAACCATATTTACCTGAGATAACTTCCGGTGTAACCGAACTTTCATTTTGGTCAGGGTCTATGACATCGATTTTGCCGTTCGCATGTAACAAGCCTTGTGAATCAATATTGTGATCTTCTGTTACGACACCTGTTAAGTCTCCAGAAATACTTGGCGTGTCTTGCTTACCTGTTACCGGTATCTGAACAATGATGCTCGAGCCATTAGATAGGTGTAACGCAAAATGGTCAGTACCTGGTTGGTGCTGATTTAACAGGATGTATTGAGGAGAATTTGGATTCAATACGAATGTGTATTGACCATTTGCATCAACATGAAGCTCTCCGTACGTACCTTTTATGACTTCTGGCATAAAGGTGACGGGTAAAGCGGGCGTCGTAGGCGCATTCGAATGAATCGGCTGACCGTTACTTCCTGAGGAGATAGTCGGCATCGATACCGAAGGAATGTAATGAACTTGCGGGTGAGAAAGCGTCGATAAATGATGAGAAGGAACCAAGTGAGAGCTCGAACCATGGGCGGCATGACTGGCACTTAAGGTGGAGTTTACGTCGCTGTCACTCGTCTGAGCTTCTTGGAGAGCAACCGCTGATGAGTCCGCCTTGTTATGGTCATCGGTGACATCTTTTTCGGTCACGTTATTTGCGGTTACTTGATCTGCTGCGTCGCTGGAATTGTCTATACTTTCTGCAGCAGCGTGTTTAGCCAATGATGGCAAAATCATCATGAGTGACTGAAAAAGTGGGATATTCACTTTTAGATGTGAATGCAGTCTGCGCTTCTTTTTTTGTGTTGGTTTCTTTTGTTCTAGCTTGTTACTTTTCTTATTTTTGATTTCTGTATTTTTCTTGTTTGCTTCGACGTTTTTTTTGTTAGCCATTTTTATCATCCGTGAATCGTGGTTGCACTGTCTTAAGTAAAATACACAGATAGAGGTTTCGCTAGCTAATTGGATAATTTTTAAAGAAAAAACTGCAAAGTCGAAGAATTATCTCATTTTGATGAAAGAGAGGATGAATACTTTTTCAACGGTCAGGTAAATATCGGCACAATGGCATTGACCTTACCCTAATGGGAACGTTTATAGTTGCGTTGTAAATTCAAAGGTAAGCTATGACAAACACATTCCGAAAAACTTGGATTATTGTTTTCAGCATCATTGCGATGTTGATGACTAGCTATGCCTCAAGCTCCTCAGCCTTGATGACTGAAGTAATGATGATGGAAATGGGGTCGAGCAAGTCGGCTTGTTACCACAGCGATACTTCGGTTAATGATTCAATGGCAGGGTGTCATGTGATGAGTGAAGAAGTACACGCTGAAGACTCTAACATGAGTGCCTATGCTTTGATGGCTCAATTCGATATGTCTTCAATGAGCGAAGACGGCAGTCCGATGATGGGTAACCATTGTTCGAGTGCCGATTGCTGTGCCTCAATGTGTTCTGCAAGTCCCTATCCAATCCAGGCTGTTCAAGCCGTTGATCAACTTTCCTTTTCATTAGCTCGTTTTCAATCGGTCACGATTGGCCAGAAAGTCGCACGCGCACAATCTTTGCTACGCCCACCTTCCGCATAAATCTATATCTAAAAATACAGCTATATCAGTTAGATAAATCTGATAAGCCATTCTTTTTTATGCGCTAATTAGCGCTAGATATGGACATTCATTGTGAATATGAAACCAACAACCTCTGTGTTTGTCATGAACACGAGCTTAGTGGTTGCTGCTGCCTTGCCTATGGCCTTGTTTTCAAGTGCTACGCTCGCGGCTACCACGGCGTCAGCTTCAAATGCTCAACGCATTTCAGCACATGACCAAGCAAGCTCGACGCAGCAACTCAATACACTGATTGAGATTGCGTTAAGCGAAGATGGAAATCGCAAGCAGTACTTTGCTCAGTCTCAAGCGATGCGAGAAACGGGCATTGCCAGCTCGACCTTAATGGACCCAAAATTGAAAGTTGGATTTGGCGGTTTGCCTGTCGATAGCTTTCAATTCGACGAAGACCCGATGACTAATATATCGATAGGGCTGATGCAGCAGTTTGAGCGTGGCGATACGCTTAACCTCCAACAGAAAAAGGCAGGCCAACAGGCAGATGCTTTAGCTTTGCAGGTGCAAGCAAGAGAATTGACGGTTGCGAATAGCATGACGCAGCTTTGGCTTGAGTTAGGTTATCAGCAAAAGGCTGAGTCGGTGATTCGTCAAAATCGTCGTTTGTTGGTTGAACTTGAAAACTATGTACAAACCAATTACTCGATTGGTAAAAGTGAAGCGCAAGATCTGCTTAATGCTCAGCTCCAAGTGAGCAAGCTTGATGAGAAACTTCAGGCAAACCAGCAGGTTCAGCGTCGTCTAATCTCTCAGCTTTCTGAATGGTTGGGTTCTGATTGGCTAGGCTCTCAGGTTCTTGATTCTCAGGGCACACTGAATGCAACTAACCAAATCGATTGGTCGTTGTTGGAAAGCAAATTAGCGACCAATATCGATTCAACCAAGCACTACCAGCTACTGACTGACCATCCTTTGGTTAAGATCTCCGATGTCAGTATTTCCTCCAATCAAACTCAGGTTGAATTAGCCGAGCAAGCTTATACCCCGCAGTTTGGGGTGGAAGTGATGTATGCACACCGTCAAGCCAATAACATGGCGGGTGAACCAGCTTCTGATCTGGTAAGTGCTTATCTGACTGTCGACATCCCGCTGTTTACAGGGAGCCGACAAGATAAAAACTTATCGGCTGCTCAGTATCAAGTTGGTGCGGCTAAATCTCAAAAAGACACCTTACTTTCCCAAATGAACGCGCAAGTGAATGCATTGCTGGTGGACAGATCAAATCTGATCCAGCGATTAGATCGCTATCAAACGTCCTTGCTTCCTCAAACCGCAGCCCGAATCAGCGCGGTTGAGAGGGGCTATCAAAACAATACCGCCCAGTTTAACGATGTTATTTCAGCAACGACCGATGAGCTGGCGCTTAAGTTAGAGAAACAACGTTTGATCACCGATCTCAACATCGTTAACAGCAAACTGGCGGCGTTAGTCAGTGGCTTTGAATACCAAGTAAACCAACCACAACTCAGCTCAAGCGCAACTAAACACACAGCCAATCAATAAGGGAATAGACAATGAATACAGTAAAAGTAGCAACAATCGCTTTATTGGTCGGTGGTGCATTGGGTTTTGGTGTGAACCATTTTCTAATTAATCCAGCACACGACATGTCAGCAATGGCAACGAGTACAGACGCCGAAGTAAGTAAACAAACCAAGGATGAACCTCTGTATTGGGTGGCTCCGATGGATCCAAATTATCAGCGTGATAAGCCAGGTCAATCGCCAATGGGGATGGATCTTATCCCGGTGTATGCCGACGATGTGAACGGCGGAGCAAAAGATAAGCCCGGTACCGTGTTCATTGATTCGTCGGTAGAAAATAATCTGGGTGTCAAAACAGCGAAAGTTAAGTTCGAAGCGCTGTCTCCTCGGATTGAAACCGTGGGTTATGTGGCGTTCGATGAAAGTACATTGTGGCAAACCAACGTGCGTGTTTCTGGTTGGGTTGAGAAGCTCTACATCAACGCAGTGGGTGAGAAGGTAAACAAAGGTGATGTGCTTTTTACACTCTATTCTCCAGAGCTTGTTAAAGCACAAGAAGAGTTGATCAGTGCTTATAAAACGGGTCGTAAAGGTTTGATCAAGGGTTCGACTGAACGCTTAATTACCTTGGGTGTTGATAAGACTCAAATCCGCGCTATTACGCGCAAAGGCAAAGCCTCGCAAACCATTGAAGTTAAAGCGCCAGCCGATGGTGTCATCGCAAGTTTGAATATCCGAGAAGGTGGTTATCTTTCTCCTGCACAAGCGGTGATCAGTGCTGGCCCATTGGGCGAAGTATGGGTTGATGCAGAGGTGTTTGAGCGCCAAGCGCACTGGATCTCGTCAGGCAGCAATGCAGTGATGACGCTAGATGCCATTCCCGGCAAAGAGTGGTTGGGTAATGTCGATTACGTTTACCCAATCCTTGATCCAAAAACTCGAACCTTGCGCGTTCGTTTGAAGTTCTCCAATCCAAATGGCGAGCTTAAGCCAAATATGTTTGCCAATATTGCACTGAAACCCATCAGTGATGAAGCCGTTCTCACTATCCCAAGATCTTCGGTGATTCACTCCGGTGGTATGACTCGAGTGGTAATGTCAGAAGGTTCTGGTAAGTATCGCTCTGCTCGTATAGAGGTTGGTCGTGAAGCTGGCGAAAAAATAGAGGTGCTTCAAGGGCTAGAGCAAGGTGAAAACATTGTCACTTCTGCGCACTTCATGTTGGATTCTGAATCGAGCCAATCAGCTGATCTGTCACGCATCAATGGTGTTGAAGAAGAAGCTGAAACTGTATGGGCAAACGGTGAAATCTCCGATGTTATGCAAGGCAGTCGCATGGTCACGATTAACCATCAGCCTGTTCCAGAATGGGATTGGCCTGGCATGGTGATGAACTTCACCTTTGCGGAAGGCTTGGACATGAGTGACGTGCAACGTGGTAAGGCAATTGACTTTGAGATGAGAAAGACAGAGTCAGGGCAGTACGAGGTTGTGGATTACAAGGTCAACAAACACAAGATCGCTGGCGAAGTTTGGGTAACGGGTGACATTACAATGTTGATGGCAGATTTTGGCATGATCACCGTAAAACATCAGCCTGTCCCTGAGTGGAATTGGAAAGCAGGTGAAATGAATTTCCAAGCCAGTGATGACCTTGATTTATCTGAGTTTGCCGAGGGTCAAAACATTCGGTTTCTAGTGGCGAAACAAGGTTCTGATTATGTGCTCAAATCTTTAGAAGCGGGTGAGGGCGAACTATGATCAATGCAACCATTCGCTGGTCTATTAGCAACCGCTTCTTAGTGCTGGTTGCTACTGTAGCCATCGTATTTGGCGGTTTATACAGCGTTAAAAATACACCTGTCGATGCCATTCCTGATTTGTCAGATGTTCAGGTAATCATCAAAACCAGTTATCCGGGTCAAGCCCCACAGGTGGTCGAGGATCAGGTGACCTATCCATTGACCACCGCCATGTTAGCTGTACCGGGTGCTGAAACAGTTCGTGGCTACTCGTTCTTTGGTGATTCCTATGTCTATATCATCTTCAATGACGATACCGATATGTACTGGGCGCGTTCACGAGTGTTGGAGTACTTAAGTCAAGTTGCACCTAACTTGCCATCGAGTGCCAAGCCAACACTAGGACCCGATGCAACCGGTGTGGGCTGGGTTTACAGCTACGTGTTGCAAGATAAAACAGGTCAGCACGACTTAGCGGAACTTCGTAGTTTGCAAGATTGGTTCTTGAAGTATGAATTGCAAACTGTAGAAGGCGTGTCTGAAGTGGCGACCGTTGGTGGCATGGTGAAGCAGTACCAAGTACAGATTGATCCTGCCAAGTTACGTGCTTACGACCTAACGCTTCAGCAAGTCAACAAGGCAATCCAAGATGGTAATCAAGAAACAGGAGCGTCTGTTGTTGAGATTGCGGAAGCCGAACATATGGTTCGTACCACCGGTTACCTGACAAGCATTGAAGACATTCAATCTCTGCCGCTAAAAGTGACCGACAAAGGTACTCCGTTGCTATTAGGTGACATTGCTGACATTAATCTTGGCCCGCAAATGCGTCGCGGTATCTCTGAACTCAATGGTGAGGGTGAAGCGGTTGGCGGCGTTATTGTGATGCGCTTTGGTGAAAATGCCAGTGAAGTGATCGACTCGGTGAAATCCAAGCTCGCTGAACTGCAAGCTGGCTTGCCTGATGGTGTCGAGATTGTCGCAACTTATGACCGTTCTACTTTGATTGATTCAGCCGTTGAAAACCTTTGGAAGAAGCTGGCTGAAGAGTTCATCGTGGTCGCCGTCGTGTGTGCGCTGTTCTTGTTCCATATCCGATCATCACTGGTTATCGCGCTAAGTCTGCCTGTCGGTATCTTAGGCGCATTCATCGTTATGCATTGGCAGGGTATTAACGCCAACATTATGTCTCTTGGCGGGATCGCGATTGCGATTGGCGCCATGGTGGATGGTGCCATAGTGATGATTGAGAACGTTCATAAACACATTGAACGGACTCCGCTCACTGACAAAAACCGTTGGCAAGTGATTGGTAAGGCAGCAGAAGAAGTTGGCGCGCCGCTGTTCTTCTCTCTGATTATCATTACCTTGAGCTTCGTGCCTGTGTTCGCGCTAGAAGGGCAAGAAGGCAAGATGTTCTCGCCACTTGCGTTTACCAAGACGTATGCGATGGCTGCAGCAGCCGGTTTGGCAATCACGCTGGTGCCTGTGTTAATGGGTTACTTCATTCGCGGTAACGTGTTGCCTGAACACAAAAACCCAGTCAACCGCAGCCTAGTGGCGATGTACAAACCGCTTCTGAACCTCAGCCTAAAATACCCCAAGGTGATGATTGTTATCGCACTTGGCTTAATGGCGTCTGCTTATTACCCAACCAGTAAGCTTGGTAGTGAGTTCATCCCTCCTTTGGACGAAGGGGATTTGATGTACATGCCAACCACGTATCCGGGCATCTCAATAGGTAAGGCTCGTGAGTTGTTGCAACAAACCAACAAGCTCATTAAAACCATTCCAGAAGTCGAAACCACGTGGGGCAAAATTGGTCGAGCAGAGACGGCAACCGATCCTGCACCGTTAACCATGATTGAAACCGTGATTCAGCTTAAACCGCGAGATGAGTGGCGTGACGGTGTCACTACTGAGTCTCTGCGTAAAGAGTTTGATGATCTGATTCAGTTCCCAGGTTTAACCAATGCGTGGGTTATGCCAATCAAAACTCGTATCGACATGTTAGCGACCGGTATCAAAACGCCAATTGGTATCAAAATCGCTGGCCCAGATCTGAGCGTGATTGAAGATATTGGTTCGCAACTTGAACCTATCTTGAATGGTGTCAGTGGCACGGCCTCTGTCTACGCCGAGCGTGTTGCGGGCGGTCGCTATGTGACGATAGACATTAAACGTCGCTCGGCTGCGCGATATGGCTTGAGCATTAAAGAAGTGCAACAGGTTATCTCGACTGCGGTTGGTGGCATGAACGTGGGTGAAACCGTTGAGGGGCTAGAGCGTTATCCAATCAATGTCCGTTACCCACAAAGCTATCGTGATTCTGTCGTTAAGTTGCAGAACCTGCCGTTAGTGACACCAAATGGAGCGCGAATTGCTTTGTCTGATGTTGCAGACATTCGCTATGAAGATGGGCCACCAATGATTAAGACGGAGAACGCGCGTCCTAATGGTTGGGTGTTCGTTGACATCGAAGGTCGCGACCTTGGTTCTTATGTGGCAGAGGCACAGAAAGTCGTTACCGATCAAATCGTCTTACCTGCGGGTTATTCACTGGCGTGGTCTGGTCAATACGAATACATGGAACGTGCGAAGGATCGTTTGAGTGTCGTTGTGCCAATCACCATCGCCATCATCATGTTGTTGCTCTACCTCAGCTTCCGCCGCGTCGGTGAGGTGATGATGATCATGCTGACATTGCCACTCGCAATGGTTGGTGGCCTATGGCTGATGCATGTCCTCAATTACAACTTCTCCATTGCGGTGGGTGTGGGCTTTATCGCCCTTGCCGGGGTAGCTGTTGAGATAGGTGTGATCATGTTGGTCTACCTAAACCAAGCATGGCACTACAAAAAATTGGATGCGGAGCAGAACCAGCAAGCACTTCAGAGTGAAGACTTAACGGATGCGATTCGTGAGGGCGCAGGACTGCGTGTTCGCCCTGTGATGATGACGGTACTTACGGTGATTATTGGCCTCATTCCAATTATGTATGGCGAGGGAACGGGTTCTGAAGTGATGCAGCGAATTGCAGCGCCGATGATAGGCGGAATGGCGTCGGCACTGTTGCTTACCCTACTGGTGTTGCCTGCAATCTTTAAGCTCTGGAAACAACGTGAGATTACGCATAGCCAAAACGAGACAAACAAATAACGTATTGATTATTAGCCCTTACTGACCAATACAGAGTGGGTAAGGGCGTACCACATGAACATGTGAAACTAACAAATAAATAACTGAATTAATCTAAGGAACGATCATGAAAAAGACACTTATTGCGATTGCACTGACGTTAACTACTGCAACGGCTTTTGCTGAAATGGATCACTCAAATATGGATCACTCAATGATGAAAAATGGAGAGATGGATCATTCAAAAATGAATCACAGCATGATGAAGGGTGGAAAGATGGACCATTCGAAGATTATGAATATGGATGGAATGATGGACATGGAAGGTATGTCAGAAGTTGGGATGCCAGCTCAAGGCGCAAAACCGGATAAAGTGGTTCATGTCTTACTAAGTGATGATATGAAAATCACATTCAAAAATAAGGTCGATATTGAGCCGAACGACGTGGTGCAGTTTGTTGTGATGAACACGGGCAAGATTGACCACGAATTCTCGATGGGTTCAGCCTCAGAGCAGCTAGAGCACCGTGAAATGATGAAAAATATGGGTAATCACGCTCATGACTCGGGCAGCACAGTTACAGTTAAGCCGGGCAAAGCGAAACAGATGCTTTGGCATTTCCATGGTGATAATCAAGTCGAATTTGCCTGCAATATTCCAGGACATGCGGAAGCGGGCATGGCGAAGTCGATAACGCTTTAGGCATTATCTAATAGAGCTAGAAATAGCTGCTAGAAAAGTACTAAAAACAGAAAGCTAAAAGATAAGTCTTAGTTCATCACGCTAGTTGAGACTTATCTTTCTTGGCCACTACTGTAATAGGATCGATGTTTCTAGTAGGTGGTGAGCTTCGCCACTGAGGTGTGGTAGCTCTGACATGATCTTCTTAAGCTTGTCGTCGATCGATTCCACTTCATTCAAAGAACGAAACGCAAGCACGGCCTGTTCTGGTTCGCTGCTCACATAACCTTTCAACGTATTAAGCTGAATTTTGTTCGCATTTTCGACTTTTGACAGTGCGACATTGATTGCTTCGATGTTAATTGTTAACTAATTGCTTTTAAACATTTTTAATTATTTTTGGTTGTTGCTAATGCGCGCACATTAACACAATGATTTTTGCAGATATTGACCAAGATTATTAAATTGGAACAATTTTGAAAATCGTTAAAAGCTAGACTGCAATATGTGATGGGAAAGGTTTAAGAAATTCGAAGCGATTTAAGGAGTTAATAGCGCTAGCGGCTCAATTAGCGTTGGTTGGTTAGACTTAACAAAATGGGTTTAAGCTATATGGATTAATGCTTATAGATTTAACGAGCGGAGAAGTTTTTTGAATAGGGTATCGCTGGAAGAAAACACGTAACGAAACATAAAGAGGAATTGGAGCGTGCAGCGGGAATCGAACCCGCATCATCAGCTTGGAAGGCTGAGGTAATAGCCATTATACGATGCACGCACACTGTCTTAAGAGTAAGACTGAAGCATCAAGAAGACTGGAGCGTACAGCGGGAATCGAACCCGCATCATCAGCTTGGAAGGCTGAGGTAATAGCCATTATACGATGTACGCACATCGTCTTAACGAGTTTGATAATGCCACATCTAACTGAAAACGAAACCTTTTTCTTTCATTTTTATTCTAAGTGCTCGCATAACCACCACTCCGCTAGTTTTTCCATCATGTTCGGCGCTTTTAGAGTGAATAAAATGTGACTAAACTCTCGTTAAACGTAGGGCGAGAAACAACAAAGAACCCTCCACTCTTTCTAAGACCCATTCAGTTGGATTTATAAACCTATTTTAGTGGTGTTTTCTCATCATAAAATCAACATAAATACAGGCAATTTGACCGTTAACATAAACTGATTTCCATTCGTATTTTGATGCCCAATAATAACAATCTGGATGCATTGTTTTAACTTGCCAGTCTGCCAAAGTATTCATCAAGCGAATCCGAAGCGGGTGGAGTTATAGGCTCCTCTAAGCGTTCGAAGGAAAAAGTAACGAATTTAGTTGATAATTCATGCAAAACTCTCGTCATTACGTCTATCGTTTGGTACATTTGCCGCACATTTTGTCTCCCCTAAAATTCCCATGCCTTCTCAGTTCCGAATTAACAAAATTGTTGAAATTGGTGACACTCTTCATCGCAGTGGTTGTGCTCCTTACAAGCTAGAGAAATACACCCAATTCTATGCAAAAAAGCATGGTGTTGATGTGATGATCCAAGCAACGCCAACCGCGATTAATTATCAATTTCCAGACGATAACAACGCCGTTATTCTTAAGCGTCTAAAGCCTGCTTCGATTAACTTGAGTTTGTTGGCCAATACCATCATTCGTATTAACCAACCGAGCAGTGAGCCTGTGCCAGAGCCTGTCGGTTACTCTAAACTTGTGACGGCACTGGCCAATATGGGTATTCCGCCAGCGTATCTGATGCTAATTGGCAGTACGTTAGAAGCGGTTGGCTTTTCTGCATTACTGGGTTTGATGGTTTGGGTATGTCAGCAAGTTCTTCATTCACGTCGCGCTATTGCGGTTGAATTCATCTCGGCACTATTAACGGGTATCTTCGTGGCATTTTTGGCAAGCACAGGGTTGCCGATCCCGGTGTGGGCGTTATGTATCGCTTCGATTGTCTTGTTTGTCCCCGGGTTATCCATAGCCAACGCACTAGAATGTTTGGCGTTTAATGATCTCGTCTCTGGTACCAGTTTGTTAGGGCAGAGCGCATTAACCCTGATAAAGCTGTTTGTCGGGATTATTATGGGGCTCAACATTGGTGAAGCGATATGGGGACAAGCGGTCTCCATTGACTATACGAATGCGGTTCCGACATGGATGCACATATCTGGTTTGGTGTTGATCTCGGTGTCGATTGGTGTGATGTTCAATGCGCGTCCTAAAGACATCTTACTTGGCTTGCCAGTGGCAGTTCTGGGTATGTGGGGGCCATTCTATCTTGGTTTTGATAGTGGCTGGGTTGTCGGTACTTGGGTTACGACGGTTCTTATTACTTTGTACGGGACTTGGATTGCCAAGAAGATGGAACTCACGGGCTCTATTTATATCGTGCAAGGGATCATCATCTTGGTTCCGGGTAGCCGAGTATTAGTGAGTGCTAGCCAGTCGGTGTTTGAACAATCGATTTTGCCTATCCCGAGTATCGGTTTGTCGGCGTTGTTCATGTTCTCTGCAATTGTGGCAGGGCAAATCACCGCTTACTCGATTTACTCACCAAAAGTCGAACGTTAATCCGTTCCGCCTCCCAAGCCCTTAAACAAACACAGCTTAACGGTTGTGTTTGTTCGTTTTAGGTACTGCTCTTTTCTAAGTTAAATTACGCTACTGAAAATTGGTTCGATTTGTGCTCGCTAAGCCTAACAAGAGTCATTAAAATGGACGCAAATTTTATTTAAATGAAGTATTAACGTATGTCTTTACCTCCTTGTCCGCAATGCCAATCTGAATATGTCTACCCAGACCAAAACAACCTAATCTGCCCTGAGTGTGCCTACGAATGGAACCCTGAAGAAGAGCGTTTAGAAAGAGAAGCTGCGCGTGTAAAGGACGTGAATGGCGTTGTATTGGAGAGTGGTGATAAAGTTACCTTCATTAAAGATCTAAAAATTAAAGGCAGTTCTTCTGTACTGAAAATCGGCACTAAAGCGGTAATCAGAAGAATCAATGAAGGCAAAGATCACCAGTTAGATTGCAAGCTTGATGGTGGTGGTGAAATGCTCGTTACAGCGAAGTACGTTAAGAAGCAGTAGCGGCCAATGGTACTGATCTATCATTGCCGTTCAATAATTCTGACTGAGACATTGTCGTAAATCTTCAATAAGTTTACGTGGCTTCTCGGCATACTGATTCGCATATTAAACCGCAATAATTTCAGAGAATTAAGATGATCAGAGAATACCGTCCAACCGATATGGAAACCGTTTTAGATATTTGGTTAACCGCCTCGGTCAAGGCGCATGATTTTGTGGCTCCTGAGTTCTGGGAGTCGCAGGTAGGTAATATGCGCGACATATACATACCAGCATCAACAACTTACGTGTATCAAGTAGACGGTGAGGTTCGTGGCTTTTATTCGCTTTATGAAGGGATCTTAGCGGCGATCTTTGTCAGTTCAGAACATCAAGGCAGTGGTATTGGTAAGCAACTTATCCAACACGCGAAGCTTGAATATCCGAACTTGTCTTTAAATGTATATAAAGAAAACCAAGCGACGATTCAGTTCTACTTGTCCCAAGGCTTTTCTATTGTGAGTGAACAAGTTGATGAACATACAGGACATCAAGAATACACTATGTACTTAGCTTAGGTCTGATAGCTAAACCCGAAAGAGCAGTAACTAGGAATCGCAACTATATGGACATGGTCAAAGCTGATATTTCGCACTCAAGTGTCTTTCATCACTATGTGAATGCATGCGCTGAGGATGGGCTAGATATTTATACGGGCATTTCCGATGGCAGTGATGCGTATTTGAAAAGGCGAATTGCTTATTCAAAAGGAGATGACTTGCCAGAAGGTTGGATGCCGGCTTCTACTTATTTTTGTTTAGAGTCTGGACGTATTATTGGAGTGATAAGAGTTCGTCATGGTACCAGTCCGTACATTCACGATGTCATAGGACATATCGGTTATGAGACCCTGTCACAAGCAAGAGGGCGGGGTATCGCAAGTCATATGTTGTCTTGGGTTCAACGGCACGTATTGTCCGAAAGCGCTATTATTACGTGTGAGAGGGGCAATATTGCTTCGCAAAAAGTAATTGAGAAGTGTGGTGGGCAGTTCTTAAATACCTTTTACTCAGAGCAAGATAAGCACGAAGTTCTACGCTATCAACTAAACCCTAAATGAACACTGAAACATGGCACCTTCCAATTCTCACTTGCTTGTCGTGAGCGAGCTTTTTGGAAATGAAGCCGCTGTCGTTTTTTATTTATTGGCTATAGTTCATTGATTATTGTTGGAGATATTTTGAAGTATTCGACAAGACCCGCTCAGTCATCAGATTATGAATTTCTGTTCGAGCTAAAAAAGGCGGCTGAATTTGAGCCAATCAAAGCAGTTTTTGGCTGGGATGAGCAGATTCAGCGAGATATACACGCCGAAGAGTGGGCAGAAGAACGGCCTGAAATCATTGAATATCAAGGTAAAGCGATTGGTTGTGTGTTGTTGCAAGACAAGGGCGATCACTTCTATTTTTGCCGATTCTTCTTGCTGCCTGAGTATCATGGAAAGGGAATTGGTAGCCAAGTACTGAAAGACTTCTTAACTAAGGCTGATTGCTTAACTAAGGCTGACAGCCTCAATAAACCCGTCGAACTATGCTATTTACAAGGTAATCGAGTTGGAGATTTGTATCTGAGGTTTGGATTTGAAATTACTTCGCAGAATGACCAGTTTGTTTATATGTGGCGGTCACCTGGCCAACATAGCAGATGTTAGATATAGCCTTTTAAAGTTATAGAACAAATAGTTTTATATCAATGTAACTAAGTCTTAATCGCTATGTCTTGTGGCGGCACACCGAAGGTTTTCTTAAAAGCATTGGTGAAATTAGAAGGGTGCTGATAACCCGCTTCATAGGCGGCCTCGGTGATTGAAACCAACCCTCGTTCTAAATGCTGGCGTGCGATCTCTAATCGTCTCAAACGGATGTAACCGTTGATTGTCATGTTGTATGACTGCTTAAAACGCCTTTGAATATTAGATACACTCATCGAAAAATGCTCAGCAAGCATTTTTAGGCTCAGCTCTTGGTCGAGATGAATTTCAATAAAGCAGATTACAGCCTCAATTCGTTCGTCATAACTTTGATGTTCAATGTTAGTTACACGTGTCGCTGGTTTTATTATTTTTGGTTTAGTTTGGTAAGCCAGACAGCAAGTTTGTGGTAGTTGATGCATCGAATTCTCAAGGATCTGTTGAGTTAAGGATTCTATATGCAACTTCTGATGGAAGTTATTGGGTGAAGAGCAAGTCGTCAATTCTTGTGTCAGCTTCCAGATTTCTTCCGTCACTTCTAATTGGAAGTTGGCATTATGTGTATTGATGAAGTTTCGGCATTTACACTCTTCGGTTACTCGAGATTTGAACCATTTTGGTTTGACTAAGATGTTAATCTTATTGAGTTTATTGCTTGCTGTCATCACTCGACGGAAATTGGCGGGTTTAGTGAGGTTGACCACCACACCTTGAGGTTGATGAGTGGCATCGAGATCAAATTCGAGATCATCGTAACCAAATGACAGCTTACCTTCCAAAAGAATGGTGATCAGAACTGAAGCGTGAGCGGTAGAGATTATCTTAGTATCGACGAGCTCAATACAGCGGCCGCCGTGGATAAATATTAGTTCATTATATTGATAAGAAAGAAATTTCCCCTCAGCCAGTGATGTCTGTGTAGTTTGACCTTGTGTGACAATAATCTGCTTTTCTGTTTGCTCCAACTTTTTAGTCAGAGTGACTTTGCCAATTTTAGCTCGTTTAGACGTTACTTCACTCATTTGACCGTTCCTCATAACAGCTGTGCGTTTTTGCATAAGCAAATCATCTGTGCATTTATAGGTTACAACTCTATCATGATTGATAATTATTATCATTTACATCTGGGATTGAATCTATGGAAAGCCCAGTCAGATCAACAATTAAGCTTTCAGCCCTCTATATCGCAATTGCCAGCACGTTTAGTAGCTCTGTTATTGCCGAAGAAAGTACATCGCACTTCGATGAAGTTGTGGTTTGGGGAACGAAAGTCTCAAGCAACACTGAATCGATCATTGCAGATGACATGTCACTGAAGCAAGCTGACCATATGTCAGATTTGCTGCGCGAAATCCCCGGTGTTGATGTTGGGGGAACGCACTCGATCAACCAGCGAATTACGATTCGCGGCCTAAGCGAAACTGACTTAGACATTCGATTAGATGGCGCTTCTCAGCACGCCAACATGTTCCATCATATTGGTAATTTGACTCTTAACCCTGACATATTGAAATCAGCGGATATCCAAGTAGGTAACAACTCGGTGACGCAAAATGGGTTAGGCGGTTCAGTGCTGTTTGAAACCAAAGATGCCAAAGATCTACTTCGCTACGACGAGACTTTTGGCGCTCGTGTTTATGGCGGGTATGCCACGAATGCAAGCCAGCAAGGTTCACTTACTGTGTATGGTTTGTTGTCAGATAACGTCGATGCCATGCTTTACAGTCATTACATGAGCCGTGACAATTTTGAAGATGGTGATGGTACTGAAA
Source organism: Vibrio sp. 10N.286.49.C3 (assembly GCF_041469545.1). Lineage (NCBI taxonomy): Bacteria > Pseudomonadati > Pseudomonadota > Gammaproteobacteria > Vibrionales > Vibrionaceae > Vibrio > Vibrio sp. 10N.286.49.C3. The sequence continues at coordinate 10,683 of NZ_JBFRKT010000016.1, read as the reverse complement.
CCTTTGGCTCAGAAGGGGATGTATACAATATTCTAGGTAAGATTGGTTTTGAGCCAAGTGACTTACACCGTTTTGAACTCTCTTATGATATGTACCGTGATAACGGTGATTACAGTCCACGCCCTGATATGTCGGGTGGTACGAACGTGGGTTTGTCTAAAAACATCCTCATTCCCACCGATTACAACCGTGACACCATCACGGCCAGCTATGAGCTGCGTGGTGAAAGTCATCAAGGTAACGTGACTCTATACAACACGGAAACTGAGATTCAGCGAGATGAAAGTGTTATGGCACCACGTTGGCCTGCTAATCGCTTATCCAAAAACACGGCTAAAAACCAAAACTTTGGTCTCAACGCAAAGTTCCAATCCGATTATCGCCTGATGTCGTTTGATAACATCGCGACTTATGGCTTTGACTATATGGACAAGTCATCGAGCAGCTATTACGGCAGCAGCAAGTTTATGGACGAGTCAGCAATCTCTACAGCCCTTTTTGTTGAAGATCAGTTCTACTTTACTCAAGCATTCTCGGTCACGGCAGGGCTTCGTTTTGATGATTACCAACGTAAAGCAGAAGTTGGTAGCGAAGATTTTGACGATGTAACTTGGTCGTTGGCCACTCAATGGGATGTTACTCAAGATTGGACGCTGTTCGCGAGTACACGTTCGTTGTTCAAAGGCCCGGAGTTGATGGAGAGCTTTATTGCTTACCAAGATGTCGCTTATTTGGCTAACGATCTGAAGGCTGAGACAGGGCAGAACACGCAAGGTGGTGTCCGTTTCGATAAGCGCTTGGATAATCACTTTATTGGTGCCAACCTGACAGTATTCCAAACTAATATTGATGACTATATTGCCGAAAAGTATCAACGTGCAAGTAAGAGTTATTTGATTTATAACCTAGGTGACGTTGAGATAAAGGGCTTCGAGGCGAGCCTATCTTATGGCTACGAGATGTTTAACAGTAAGCTGTCCTATGCGCTTTCAGAGACTAAAAATAAAGATACAGGCGGTGCAGTCGCAGGTGGCAATGGTCGAAGTATTGATATGGGTGACAGCATTACGCTGACACTCGATTATCAGTCTGAAGCGCTTGAGACTATCTTTGGTTGGAATTCGATGTTTGTTAAAGACGAAGACAACGTATTCGATGGTCAGCCGATCAAAGAAGGCTATGACGTTCATAACCTGTTTGCTCAGTGGGTGCCATCGAATCTTGATGGATTGTCTGTCACCTTTGGTATCGATAACGTGTTTGATGAGCAATACACCTCACACGCTTCTCGTTCAGGTACGGCAAGAGGCTTTACCTTGGATGACTATGAACCTGGCCGTAACTACAAGCTTTCTGCCGCGTATCAGTTCTAGGAAAGGTTTAAACTCATAGGTTTGGTTGGAGCGATAAACTCACGGTCGTAGGGATCCGGAAGGGGTATTGCTCGAAATTGAAGTTATCCGTTTAAGTCATTCTAGTGAAAAGAAAAGCGCCTCTCGAGCTCTTGAGCAAGAAGTCGAGAGGCGCTTTAGTTTTATTTATTATTGTTTGAATCACTCAATAGGCAAAGACAATACACCGCCATTGAGTTCGACTTGTTTTAGCCATTCGGTTGGAATTCCGTCATCTTCATCGTAGAAACACGCCGCTAATACCGCGCCAATCACAATCGCACGCCCGCAGCTGTCACCGCCACATAAGATATTGTCTCGAATACCTTGTTTATAGCTCTGAGCACCCGCAATGATGCGAATCAGCAAGGGAAATGCGGCACTCAGTTCACAATGCAATCCAAACTTCTTCGCGGCATCTGTTATTGAAAGCTCAGGTTCAGCCAATGCTTCATCGATTTGATCATGTATAAATCTGCTGCAAGTTTGTCGCACCATTTCTACGGACTGTAATGGTGAGTTGCCTTGAATCGCTGCTTGAATCAACAGGGTGATGGCTTGCGCCCATTCCACGGCTTTGTCGTTGTTGTTGGTCACTCGTACCGCGCTCTCTACCATCGCTGGTAAGGTGTGAGAGGTATAAGTACAGGCTACTAATGGAATGATCTTTGAAACTGCGGGGAGCTGCGTATCGTCTGCGCCACAGGCAGTAATCGGGGCGCCCTCTAGTTCTAATTGATGGATGTTCAGCAAGCTCATGCGCGTCGCTTTATCAATGTAGCCTTGCCAACTACCACCGAAATCAAACCATTTGCGGAAATGTTGAATATAGCTCGCTTCATCGTATTTTTGGTTGTCGACTAAACTATCGACCATCGCCAATAACTGAGCACCGTATTGCGAGTGCTCACCGGACGTTTTTCCTTGGTGCGCAAAGTAGCCTTTGTCTTGATAATCGAACTGATTCGGTGAGCGAAATTCTGGCTCGAAACCAGCCACGTGTATGATCCTCTCTTGGTCATACAGCCAGTGCAACCCCATGGAAGCGGCGTCTCCAACCAATGCGCCGACAACGGCGTAAAAAGCTCTTTCTTTATGATTGTCCATGCTGAGTGATGTCCTTGAGAAGAATCAACGTAGTTCGATACTTCAAGTATAGTGATTAGACGAGTATTTCGCTGTGTTTCTAAGAAGAAATATGAAGGGATAAATCCCGATTGGTCAATAGCTTAAACCAATCAGGTGAACTTGATAAGGGAAAGGAATGGTCGGGCGAGTCGGTACTATTAATTAATGACGTTACTGATGGTTAAGGTAAGCACTAGAACGTTGTTCAATCACTTTGAACAGACGCGAAAGCGCAAAGCATAAAGCAAAATATACGAAGCCTACAATCAGCCAGATCTCGAAGATCAACCCCGATGAGTTTGCCATCTCAGTACCAACAAACGTCATCTCTTGGATCGAAATCAGAGACACAATCGACGTGTCTTTAACCAAGGAGATTGCTTGGCCTGCCAATGGTGGGGTGATGGCAGTTAATACTTGTGGGCCAACCACAAATCGATACTTAGACAATGCAGACAAGCCAAGCGAATCGGCCGCTTCCCATTGGCCTTTAGGAATACCTTCTAAACCCGCTCGAATCACTTCCGCAATGTAAGCCGAAGAGAGCAAACCAATACAGATAACACCAGACGCTAAGTTTTCCCAAAGGTTAGCAGGACCAAACAGAAAGGCTTGAACAGCGTTAATCTCGCCATTGTGTTCACGTAAGATACTTTCTAAACCAAGTAATGGAATCAGTTGGTTAGAAACAAAGAAATAGAATATGAAGACAAACACCAGTGGCGGAATATTTCGAACCAACTGGATAAAAATCAGTGCCGGTGTTTTGAAGAAAGCGATCTTTGAGTGTCTTGCTACACCTAACAATGTGCCAAAAGAGAGTGCTAACACCATACTCCAGACACTCAAGCGCAGTGTAGCGATCAAGCCTTGGAAGAAGTAGGGAATACTGCCTTGAGAAGGTGGAATGAAAATTAGGGTAAACGCATCTTCCCAGCGCCACTGGTAGTTGATACCAACAGCAGAACGATAATAAAGCCAGCCTGCAAACACACAAATGACAGCGAGTAACACGCCATCCAAAAGGTTAAGGCGTTGATACCAAGGCTTCATATAAACGTTGGGCTTAGGTGTTGTTAATGCGCTAGTACTACTCACGTCATTCCTGTTTAAACAATAATAATTAGTAGGCTGTTTTGTTGAGTTTTAGATCATCATTAAAGCGAATCAAGTTGCCGAATCGAGGCAGTGCAGACAACGCACTGCCTCGATTCACTAGCAAAAGTTCAGATTACTGACCTTGAGCAATCTGGTCCTGCCAATCTAGAGTAGAGAACCAGTACTCGTAACGCTCTTTCAACCAACCGTCTTCAGTACGTGCTTTGATCCATTCGTTGAAGAATTCTGCCTTGTCAGTTTCACCTAGGCGAACTGCAAATGCTTCGTTACCTTTTGATAGACGCTCTTCAAATGGAATAAATAGCGTGTCTGCATTTTTGATCGTTTCGTGTTCTGGTTTCGGGCTAGACGCGATAACCGCGTGCGCGTTGCCGTTTAAAACTTCTTGGAATGCTTGAGCATCGTCATCGAACTGTAGAACTTTCGCTTTAGGGAAGGTTTCACGAGCGACTTGAACCGTGAATGCTCCACGACGTGCTGCAATTTTTACGCGGCGAGAATCAAAATCAGAGATCTGAGTAAAACCTTCCGCTAGCTCTTTGTTAGCCGCCAGTTGAACGCCAGAGTGCGAGTAAGGTTCAGTGAACAATACGCTTTTAGCTCGCGCTTCAGTGATAGACATACCGCCGATGATTACATCAAATTTTTTCGATAATAGAGAAGGGATAATACCGTCCCATGCCGTAGGTACAAATTCGACTTTCCAACCAGAATCTTCGGCAAGGCGTTTCGCCACGTCGATTTCAAAGCCAACGAGATCGCCTTGTTTGTTACGCATCGCCCAAGGAACAAATGTCGACATCCCAACGCGCAGTGAGCCACGTTCGTTGATTTTATCGAGGTTAGGCGTTTCAGAAGCAAGTGCAGGCAAACTTACGGCAAGCGCAAGTAGGGCTGTAATCGCGGTTTTAAATAGCTTCATGCTGATAAATCCTTATTGTGTTCGCCAGTTAGCCCCGAGCTTATGCTCAAGCCAAGCAGCAACGGCAGAAAGTGAAAGTGTAAGAGCAAGATAAATGATCGCCACAGAGAACCAAATCTCGAATGGCATCGCGGTTTCAGAAACAATGTTTCTGGCTTCAGTCGTCAGGTCAAAAATAGCCATGACACTCACAATTGAAGAGTTTTTAATAAGAGAGATCACTTCATTAGTCAAAGGTGGCAAGGTACGTTGCACCACCTGAGGAAGAATCACATCCCAGTAAGTATAGGTCTTTGATAAGCCCAAGGATTGAGCTGCTTCAAATTGTCCTCTCGCAATACCATTTAAACCGGCACGAAATATCTCGGCGGTGTAAGCGCCTTGGAAAAGTGCCAAGGCTAAAACGGCAGTGCTAAAGCGATCCAGCCCTAACACGGGGCCAAATACAAAATAGAGCAAATAAATTTGTACTAATAACGGCGTGTTACGAATCAACTCAACATAGCTGGTGGCTAAGGTGCGTCCAACCACAGAATTTGAGTTCCTCAATAGCGCCGTCGTTAAACCAATGATCAGCGTAGCAACCAAAGAAATCAGAGAGATATTGATGGTAACCAGTAGCCCTTCAACTAATTCTGCAGGCCACCATTCACCATCTTCATAGAAAGCAATATAGTCCGGCACACGCTCCCATTGCCAGCTGTATCCCATGGTTTGTGCGCCAGAGTCGAGAATCCAAACAACAGCAGCCACCAGTACAACAATCTGTACCAAAGCAGATAGGGCGGGTTTAATAATTCGAATCAACATCAATAAGTCAGGATCTGATTTAGGAACGCTTGAGTACGTTCATGTTGAGGGTTTTCAAAGAGCGCTTGTGGCGTATTCGATTCCACAATTTGTCCTTCATCCATGAAGATAACGCGGTCGGCCACTTGTTTCGCAAAGCCCATTTCGTGGGTCACACACACCATGGTGATACCTTCGCTCGCCAGTTCAACCATCACGTCGAGCACTTCGTTGATCATCTCCGGATCAAGCGCTGAAGTTGGTTCATCAAAAAGCAGTAATTCAGGCTTCATGCACAGTGAACGTGCGATAGCCACTCGTTGTTGTTGGCCACCAGAAAGTTGTACAGGGTATTTGTTGGCTTGTTCTGCAATGTGTACGCGTTCGAGATAGTGCATTGCAATCTTCTCGGCTTCTTGTTTGCTTTTTTTAAGCGTACGAATCGGAGACAGAGTTAGGTTCTCAAGCACAGTAAGGTGGGGGAATAAATGAAAGTGCTGAAACACCATTCCGACTTGGCCAGGTGTGTTGAACTTACTCGGTAGTACTTGTTCTAGTACGGAAAGCTCGCCACTTTCGAACGGTTCTAGCTGATTGATACAACGGATTAAAGTTGATTTCCCCGAACCTGATGGCCCGCAAATCACCACTATTTCCCCTTGTTCAATCTTTAAATCGACATCCTTTAGGGCATGAAAATCACCATACCACTTGTTAAGTGACTTAAACTTAACCATTTCCTTGAGATTGTTCAAATCGTTGTTCATACCTAATAAAGAGACAGGTTTACCTTAACAATATAGAAATATGATTGCACATAAAATTAAGGACTTATGAGAATTTAATAGCATCTTGTAGGGCAAATTAAAAAGCAGCGCCTGATTTGGACGCTGCTTGAGGATATACGCAAGGGCAAAGAATTTGGTTCAGTTTCACGGAATAAATTCTTAGATTATAGTGATTTTCTTTAGAACCTTGTTTTCATTGCTCTAATTTTGACTGCTATTGAATTGCAGACTCTAGAATCTCGCGTGTTTTCTGAGGCGTGATTGCTTTGTTCTCGCCAAGCTCTAGGTAACCGTGTGATTCAAGTTGAGCAACAACGTTGTCGATTGCTGCCGCTTTCGTTGCTTCGTAACCGTCGAACATAGTTGCAACGTCTAGGCTGTGGTAGAAGGCTTCGATTGCAGCAATAGTGCGCTCGGCTAAATCAGCACCCGCTTCTAGGCCAAATACGTTGCGACCCATTTGCTCTAGCTTGCCACGCTTCGCTTCGATTTGATTACGAAGTAGTGAAGGTTGAACAATCGCAAGAGAACGTGCGTGGTCTACGTGCCATAGTGCTGTGAATTCGTGGCCAATCATATGTGTTGCCCAATCTTGAGGAACGCCAGTACCAATCAGGCCGTTAAGCGCTTGGTTTGCAGTCCACATTAGGTTTGCACGCCATGCGTCGTTGTCACGCTCGTCGTATTGCTTACCCAGTACAAGTAGGTTCTTAAGCAGTGTTTCTGCGTAACCGTCTTGAACCATCGCGTCTGTTGGCATTGTGATGTATTGCTCACATACGTGAACCCACGCATCAACTAGACCGTTGATCAGTTGGCGCTCTGGCAGAGACTTCATTACGTCTGGGTCCATCACCGCGAACTTAGGTTGTACTGCAGGGTTCATGAACGCCAGTTTCTCTTGAGTCTCTTTACGAGTGATTACAGCACCCATGTTAGATTCAGAACCTGTCGCAGGGAGTGTCAGTACAGCACCAATAGGGGTTGCTTCAGTAACTTGGTGTTTGCCCGCTAGGATATCCCAACCGTCGCCGTCGTATTTAGCTGCCGCAGCAACGTATTTAGAACCGTCGATTACTGAACCACCGCCAACAGCGATAATGAACTCTACGTTTTCTTCTTTAACAAGAGCGACGGCTTTATCTAGCGTCTCTTTGGTTGGGTTAGCTTCAACACCAGCGAACTCAATCCAAGCGTGATCCTTTAGAGAAGCGACAACTTGGTCGTAAACACCGTTGCTTTTGATTGAACCGCCACCGTAGATGACTAGTACTTTCTTCGAAGTATCAACCGCTTGGCTGATAGCGTTGATTTGGCCTTGGCCGAAGTGGATAACTGTAGGGTTAACATAAGTGAATTGCATTAGAGATTCCTTGTGTAAAGCTCAATTTGTTATTTTATTTGATTGCTCAATTTCTATATTTGCATATTAGTACAGTAATCTAGGGTGATGAAGAGCTGATTCTCCAAATAAATTGCCTATTTCTACAAAATTGATATTCTTTCTCTGCTTTAGCTTACTTACTCTTAGCACTTGGAATGGGAAGTCGCCACTTATGAAAACACTCGCGCAGTTGTTACAGTCTTATGTAGAACACAAAGGTTGGGATGATCTCGAAGGGATCAGAGAAACTGAAATTGGCGGTGTGTGGTTGTATAGAAGCAGTGGCGGGAATCAACGTCAGCCATTCACTTACCAGTCGGGTATTATCATGCTCGGGCAGGGCAAAAAGAACATCTATATTGGCGATAGACCCGTTACTTACGCTGCTGGTGATTATCTTGTGGTAGGCGTGCCAATGCCATTGGAGTGTGAAGCCTTACCTGTAAATGGCGAACCATTGCTTGGTTTGTCGATATGCATCGATTCTCAGCGCTTGCACAGCTTAGTCAAAAAGCTGGAAGACCAAGGCTTTCTAGAGAGCTACTGCAACAAGCACAAGCAGAATTCGAGCGGCTTAGAATCGACGCCAATGGAAGAGCAAATGCTGGAGAGCTTTACTCGATTGGTCAAAACTCTACATTGTGACATTGAAGCCAATATATTGGGCGATGCCATGGTCAGCGAAATTGTCTACCGCGCCCTAACCGGTTCAGAAGGGCGTGTGCTGTTTGATTTAGCTCATCATGACGGCCATTACGCACGTGTCGCTAAAGCGCTGTCTAAAGTGCATGAAGAGTACGACCAAACCATCACTGTTCAATCGCTTGCCGACGAAGCCAACATGAGCGTGTCTGCCTTCCACAATGCATTCCGTAATGTCACCTTTGAATCTCCTCTTCAATATTTGAAGAAGGTAAGACTCAACAAAGCCAAAGAACTGATTCAGCTAGAAGGCCTTCGCATCAGCGATGCTGCTCGCCGAGTCGGCTACTCGAGCCCATCCCAATTCAGTCGCGAATTTAAGCGCCACTTCAATACCACTCCAAGAGCGGTTTAGCTCTTCTTTCAACGAAACTATGTGTTGAGAGCTATGGTGCCAAAAGCTATGGTGTCGATTGCTCTTCGTTGATGCCATCGTGATTCCTGAAAGTCCCATGTCTTGGCTGAACACCATACTTCTCATGTCATCCCCCTGAGTCTCATATTTGTTGAATTATATGAGTAAATGTATCTAATCATAGGCATTGTCAGATTGTAGGTATTTGATTCTCGAATATATTATTAACGTACTTATATAAAATAAGCTCTCGAAAATAATTAATTAAATAGCCTAATAGTTTATGCACGGGTATAAGGGATAAAGTTACTAACCTAGCTAGTAACGGAGTTTTAGTGTGAACAACCTATCAAATATCATCTAAATTTTGGTAATTATCCTTTCAATTACCTGAGAGAGTATTCAGGATTATTGAATAGACTTAAAATTAAAGAGAATTTAGCAGTTGATAAAGCCTAATGTGACGGATAATTAGTCGCTTGATGACTAATTATCCTGTAACTTGCTGATTTATAGTCAACTGAGAGTCTGATGTATATCACGTTTACCCTAAAATAATTCACTTAACATGGCGCTACTTTAATCATTCTTTCCAATACGATTGTTAAATATAAATACGTATTCCTATATTATTAAAAGGATAATTCCGATGAGTAGCGATATCATTAAAATTTCAAGAAATACTGAAAATGCACCAATTAATTCTGTATCTACACAAACGGTCGCTTTTTCTCATTATAATAACTTTTCTGCTCAACTGCCTGTTGACCCTAAAACAGGTGAAATAGTTATTGGAGATATTAAAGACCAAGCAGCACAATGCTTGAGTAATATTAAATCTATTGTTGAAAGCATTGACCATGTTATGGATGATGTCGTAAAGATCAATATTTTCGTTAAGAATATTTCTGATATCGATGCTATTGATGAGGTTTACGCAAGCTTCTTCAACAACAGCCTGCCGACACGTACAGTCGTGGGTGTAGCTGCGCTACCGAACAGTGACGCTTTAGTTCAAATGGATGCTCTTATTTCAAACGGCGAAGGTACTAAACCACAAGCACCTTGCGCACTAGTTAAAGTCTCAAGAAATACAGATAATGCGCCTCAAAGTGCTGTATCGACGCAGACAGCGGCTTTTTCTCACTACAACAACCTTTCAGCTCAATTGCCTATCGATGTAAATACAGGTGAGTTGGTTTCAGGTGGTATCACAGAGCAAACGACACAATGTTTAGCAAACATTAAAACGATTCTAGAGAGTATCGGTCATGTCATGAATGATGTGGTTAAAACCACTATCTACCTTAAAAATGTTGAAGATGCAGAAAAGGTAAATGAAGTTTGCGCTAAGTTCTTCCAAAGTTATGTACCAGCGCGAACGGTTGTTAATGCTGCTGAACTACCAATGGGCGCTTTAATTCAAATTGATACATCCGTTTCACATGGCGACGGTACACCGCCGCAATTACCAGAAGACACTCGCTTGTTGGTTATTGAAGCTAATAATACTGTCGATGCCCCTTTCATGGCTTATTCGCACACCGTTGCTTTCTCTCACTACAATCATATTTCAGGCCAATTACCTTTAGACCCGAAAACAAATGAAATGGTTGCTGGTGGTGTAAAAGAGCAAGCGGAACAATGTTTACAAAATATTAAGGCGATCATTGAAAGTGTTGATCATTGTATGGACGATACTGTGAAAATTAATATTCAGCTTAAAAATGTTTCAGACATTGATACAGTGAACGAGGTCTACACAACATTCTTTAATGCTGAATTACCGGCAAGAACGGTGGTTGGGGTTTCAGAGATTCCTATGAATGCTCTAATTCAAATTGATGCAGTCGTTTCCAACTGCGAAGGTACACCACCACAAGATGTTATTGCTTAAACATAATTAAACCCACTTCAAACTAAGCGGTCAGATTGTCGGTGATGATCTGATCTGCTCCTTCTTGAAATTGTCGGCTTGTGCCGAACACTCTCATACCGTTAGAAATAGTTAGTCAAACGTTTAGCTAGCCTGAGCCCGAAGAAATGATCAATACTGGTGATTCGAACTACTGCTTGTCGAGTAGATAGGCTTTGTTGCGTAATTA
>NZ_JBFRKT010000015.1:0-99763 GCF_041469545.1 Vibrio sp. 10N.286.49.C3 | reverse complement strand
AGAAATCAGCGGGCTTTTTTACATCTTGAATTTGCAAAAAGAGAGCTCAAAAACACTAGATAAGTCGTTATCTAATCTAGTTATAAGGTTCGTAGAGTTAAGGCATTAAAAAAGCAGAGCGCTCAGGCTCTGCTTTGATGTTTTAACTGTACGTTCTTCAGAACTTACACTCGTTATTTTGCTACGTTACCTGCCACGTTTAGAGCATCCCATGTACGTGCGAATGGTGGGGCATAACAGAAGTCCATGTAGCCTAGTTGTTGAGTAGTCATCTTGGCTGTGATCGCTACGGCCAGTGCGTTAATGCGGCCAACGGCTCCTTTCTTACCTACGATTTCACCACCTAAAAGGACCTTAGTTTCTGGGTGATAAACCAATTTCACCTTGATGTCTTCTTGGCCTGGGTAGTAATCGGTTTGGTTCTTATCTGAAATCGTCGATACTTTCACATCCAAGTTATGTTCTTTCGCCAGAAGTTCAGATACGCCGGTACACGCCAATTCGTAGTCGAGTACTTTCAAGCAAGACGACCCCAAGAAGCCCGACATGTAAGTATCTTTACCTGATAGCTTGTCTGCCATCATGCGTGCTTGCTTGTTGGCTGTGGTTGCTAGAGGAACATAAACGGGTTTGCCTAATGCCATATGATGGACAACGGCACAGTCACCTACAGCATGGATGTAAGCATCTTCAGTAGCACCATATTCATTCACCAACAACGCGCCATTTGCGGCTTTTGGTAATTCGAATGCTTCAGTGTTTGGTTTGAAGCCGAGTGACAGGATCACGACATCAGCTTCTACATTGCCATTATCGGTTTCTACGATGTAACCACCTTGCTCGGCATCGCGAATCGCAGACACGCTGCAACCTGTTTTAAGGTCAGCACCGGATTCTCGAATTGCACCTTCGACAACTTCAATGATCTCTGGGCTGAACTGACGGCTCATGATGTGTTGTTCACGTTCGATAATCGTCACGTGTTTGTCTAAGCCGTGCGCTGCATCGAATACTTCCAGGCCGATAAAACCAGCCCCAATAACACACACACGCGGCTTGTTAACATCTTTTAGCGCTTCTTTAACCGCCAAGCCGTCTTCCATGCTTGTTAATGTGTATACGTGTTCTGGATTGAATTCACCGAATGAAGGCACAATTGGACGTGCGCCTGTCGCAATCACCAACATATCGTAATCGATAGTACTCTCTACGTTTTGGTAACGCACCGTAATCTGTTTTTCAGTACAGTCGAACGACACCATTTCCGTTTCTACACGAACATCTAAACCCGATTTGGTGGCTTGCTCTGGCGTACGAGAAATCATTCTCTCGGTGTCATCAAACATGCCGCCTGCAAAGTAAGGTAAGCCACAGGCTCCGAAAGAGATGTAGCTACGCTTATCTAAAACGATGACTTCGTCTGATGGTTGATTACGTTTGTATTTTGCTGCGAAACTCATACCCGCGGCGCTACCGCCTATAACAACAACTTTCATATTTACTACCTAAATAACCTGAACTCAGGAAAAACAGAAGAGCACTCACGTGGAGTGCTCTTAATTAAGTTTGAGAATTATACTGCTGCTTCTTTTGATACTGTCGCTGTAACGTCAGCGTCGTATTGTTCAGTATCCAATGAGCCATTCTTCTTCGCTGTAAGAACGCCTGACAACATAGAGCCTGAGATGTTCAGCGCTGTACGAGCCATGTCAATTAGTGCTTCAATAGACACTAAAATCGCGACTACTGTGATGTCTAGACCCATGATGGTGAGTACCGCTACTGCTGCGAACGTTGCACCGCCACCAACACCTGCGATACCGAATGAAGCAATCGCGATAACAGCTATTAGTTGTAGGATAAAGCTCAAGTCTACAGGCATGCCCATGACCTGTGCCGCCATGATTGCTAGCATTGCTGGGTAGATACCGGCACAACCGTTTTGACCGATACTAGTACCGAATGTCGCTGACATGTTTGCTGTTTCTTCGTCTACACCTAGGCGCTGAGTTTGTGTTTCAACGTTTAGTGGGATAGCTGCCATGCTTGAACGAGACCCGAAACCGAACACGAGTACTGGCCAGATTTTCTTCATGAACTTGGCAGGAGAAAGGCCGAACATTGACACCATCACGAAGTGGATGCCGAACATAACGCCAATTGCTACGTAGCTTGCTAGAAGGAAGCGGCCCATCTCTGCAAGTGCGAACAGGTCGTTGGTCATCAGAGCGAATACACCGTAAGGCGTTAGCTTCAGGATTTCACGAACCATTGAAAGCACTACTTCTTTTGCAGAGTTGATGAAATCAACGAAGTTTTGCACTTTCTCAGGCTTACGGTTTTTCACTTGAAGGATGCAGTAACCAAGGAACATACCGAACAGTACAGTTGATAGCGTAGAAGTACGTTGAGAGCCCGTTAGCATGTCGAAGATGTTGGTTGGAATGATAGACAGAGCCATACCAGACAGACCGCTGCTCGCCATCGCATCTTGTGTTGCGACCAGTGAATCACCGCGAGCTTCAATCGCACTGTTTGTGCCGATAGTGCTTACTAGCGCGTTCGCATCGATACCAAATAGGTAAATACTTGCGATACCAACGGCTGCTGAGATTGCACAAGTGAAAAGTAGAATACCGATGATTTTTGGTGCGATACGAGATAACGCGCCGCCGCCTTCAACGTTCATGATCGAAGAGATCATCGCGACGAATACCAGTGGGATAACGATCATTTGTAGAAGTTTGATGTAGCCTTTACCGAATACGGAAATCAGTTCAGCAAAGCCAGATGTCGCAACGTTGCCGACACCGAAAACAAGTTGAATTGCGCCACCGAACAACAAGCCAGCAGCAAGCGCACTCAGTACGCGGAAGTTAAAACTTTTCTTTTGCTTTTTGAAGTTCGACAGCAGTGCGTAGAACCCAAAGAACAGTACGCTTAATGCGATAAATGAAACGCTCATGAGAATCTCCTATGATACCCATTAATACCTAAATCGGTTATTTTTTGTATGCGATGGCTTCAACTTCAACCAGTGCGTCTTTTGGTAGTCGTGCTGCTTCAACACAAGAGCGAGCAGGTGCATTCTCAGTACCAAACACCTCGGTATACACTTCATTAAAGGTAACGAAGTTCTCCATGTCTGATAGGAAGCAGGTTGTCTTCAATACTGTGTCTAAGCCAGCCCCGCTTGCTTCTAAAACAGCCTTCAAATTCTCAAGAGATTGACGAGCCTGCTCTTTGATGCCGCCCTCAACAAACTTCATGGTTTCTGGAACAAGAGGTAATTGACCTGAGGTGTAAACCATGTCGCTGTAAGACGTACCTTGTGAGTAAGGACCGATAGCTGCAGGTGCTTGTTCAGTGGCAATGATCTGTTTCACGATGTAACTCCTAAATTATTGGTTTTATTCTGATTTAAATTCACGGATAAACTTGTAAACCGCCTGACGGCTGATCCCAAGCTGCTCTGATACTTGTGTAGTCGTCTCTTTTAGCTCAAATACGCCGTTATCAAATAAACAACGGATGATGGCTTTATTACGACCTTTGCAGGAAACCGACTCGTCTTGGTCAACCTCGTTAATGGCTGAACTCAATGCTTGTTGAATGACGTCGTTTGCATTGTTGCTGAATGTCTCGCTGACAATGGTTTGCGGTACATTGCACTGCGGCATCAGCGTTTTGACGATTTCTGGGAATGGGAAAGATAAGTTCATATTGATACACAGCATGCCGATAGGTTTTTGCTTCGGACCAGCAAGCACACAGGTGGTTGATTTCAGTAGGGACCCATCTGCTGCGTTGGTGAAATAGCTTTTCGGAGAAACTTCGCCAGTTTTCTCGAATGTGCTCCACATGCGTAAACCTAAATCGGTGATCGGTGACCCAATTTCACGCCCCGTATGATGTCCATTGACGATCTTCACGACTGAGTTTTCTAAGCTTTCAAATGAATGGATGACCACTTCGCAGTAAGGACCAATCAAATCGGCGATAGTGTCTGCTAAGCGGAAGTAATTGCTTAAGCATTCTCTGTCTTCATCGGTGAATCGAACTTGTTTTACATTCATGATTTCGGTTTACATTTTTGAACTCAATGACTGAAATCTACTCCTTTGGTGGTATTCCCACAAGATGCGGTAAACTTCTGTAAACCTGAAGTGAACGTTCAAAACATCAACAAATCGTAAGGTTTAGACCTATATCACGAGCGGAATTTGAACAAGATCACTAAAGATAGCCAAATGAGGTTTAATTTCTTAAACCGCATCAAGGTTTACATATTTAAAACCAAAGGTTGCATTTTTGAACCCTTTGATGATCTAGGACAAGTTATAAGGAAAGGCAAAAAATTGAATTGATTGGTATTGTAAATGCATGGTAATCAAGCATTTACCTTGCGAATGTGGTGGTGAGTAAAGATAGGTGGTTAATTGAAAATGAGGTTGTATTAGAGAGTTAAATTCACAAAAAACAGCTTTTTAATAGGATGCAAGCTAGGATTTAGATCCTAAAAAAGCAGCTGAAGTTGCTGCTTTATTTTGGAGTGTTCTGTTTGATTATTCGCTTGGCAGTTTAAGCTCGACTTGTTTTAGCGCGCGCTGATACATAAACCATGCACAGGTGCCGGCAAGCACATTACCTGTCATTGCGCCCCAGAATAGGCCTTCAATACCCGCAAGCTGAGAGCCAACCCACAAGCTAGGTAAGAAGAAGGCGAACAGGCGCAGCGCTGAAATCGTCAAGGCGGTATAGGACTTGCCTAATGCGTTAGAGACAGAAACCATCAGCATACAGATTCCTAATGGCCCTAAGCTAATAGGTACGATCAGTAGGTGATAGTTTAAAATCGTCGAGACTTCGCTTTCACTGGTCATTAGGTTTGCTAGTCCGCCAGAGAATAACCAAGTCACTAGTGCGATCACCAACTGGAAACCCAATACAAACATGACCGCAATCTTAACGAGCTTACGTATGTTTTCGAGATTGTTCTCTCCCAACATGCGGCCAATCATCGGAGGCATCGACATCGTTAGTGCTAGCACAGCGACAATCGAGAAGAATTCAAAACGTGAACCCAATGCCCAAGCTGCAACGGCAGCTGTGCCATAGCCAGCAAGCAGCTTAGTGGCGAACATGGATGAAACAGGAGGCAGCAGCTGACTGATCATCGCAGGCCCCATGATGTTACCAATGGAGCGAACACTCTTGCTGATGTCGAGGTCGTGCCAGTCGAAGGTCATCCAATGCTTCTTGGTGACCTTTGGTGCAACGATAAAGATACCCGCACCGAACGCCAAGATGGTCGCAATGGCGGCTCCATTGATGCCCATGTCGAGCGTAAAGATGAAAATCGGGTCCAATATTAAGTTGATGATACTAGTCGCGATCATCATTGAACCGGGCAGCATGGTATTACCATTGGCACGACACACACTGTAGAAAAAGTAGAGCAGTGCACCTGTCCAAGAGCTGGCTAGCCAATAGATCCAATAAGAATCAATGATCGGTAATACCGTCGGTGGCGCATCCAACAATTGTAAAATTGGCCCTCGCAGCAGATAGATGATGACGGAGAAAAACGCGACACTCACGCTGCCCATCGCAATCACTAATCCACCAAGCTGCTTAGCGTAGCGCGTTTCATTCGCGCCAATGGCTCTCGCGATTACCGCGGTTGTCGCGATACCTAACCCGACCTGAATACCGATGATGATCATCTGTATTGGAAGCGTGAAACCTTGAACAGCGAGCGGCAGTACGCCCAGTTGGCCAATAAAAGCACTGTCGACAAGCTGGAAGCTCATTAGAGAAAGCACCCCAAACAGCATTGGCCACGTCATTGTATAGAGTTGTCGGCCAAGAGAAGGCGAGGGAGTTGCGGTAGTAGAATTCATAACGCTCTTATCGGTCTTGAAGTTAGGTTTGTATTGGTGACAAACCTCTCAATGAAGAATTGTGTAAAGGATAACGTAAGGTCAGCGCGATACCAATGTTTGTTATGCTAGGCAGGTTATCTTTGTTGGCTTTCGGTGAACAAAAAAGCCAGTCGCGATGACTGGCTTTGTTATATCTACTTGTTGGCGCTAAGCGTTACTTATTCGCAACGTTACCCAGTTTCAACCAAGTATCGATAACTGTGTCTGGGTTCAATGAAACCGAGCTGATGCCTTGTTCCATCAACCACTCCGCTAGGTCGTCATGGTCAGATGGGCCTTGGCCACAAATACCCACGTATTTACCCGCTTTAGCTGCTGCATCGATAGCCATTTTCAGCATCGCTTTAACCGCTGGGTTACGCTCATCGAATAAATGTGCAACGTCACCTGAATCTCGGTCTAGGCCAAGTGTCAGCTGGGTCATGTCGTTTGAACCGATCGAGAAGCCATCGAAGTACTTCAAGAACTCCTCAGCCAAAATCGCATTGGATGGAAGCTCACACATCATGATGACTTTCAGACCTTGGTCGCCACGACGTAGGTTAAACTTAGCCAGAATATCGATAACCGATGCCGCTTCGCTCGGAGTACGAACGAATGGGATCATGATTTCAACGTTCTTCAGTCCCATCTCGTTACGAACACGCTTCAGCGCTTGAGTTTCAAGCTCGAAACAGTCTTCAAATACTGGAGAGATGTAACGAGATGCACCACGGAAGCCCAGCATTGGGTTCTCTTCATGTGGTTCAAACGTTTTACCGCCAACAAGGTTGCTGTATTCGTTCGACTTGAAGTCAGACATACGTACGATCACACGCTTAGGCCAGAATGCAGAAGCGATAGTCGCAATGCCTTCTGTTAGCTTGCTTACGTAGAAATCGATAGGATCTTTGTAGCCACGAATACGCTGGTTGATTTCAGCTTTGATCTCATCCGTTTGCTCATCGAAGTTCAGCAGAGCTTTAGGGTGAATACCGATCATCTTGTTGATGATGAATTCAAGACGAGCAAGGCCAACACCTTCATTCGGGATTTGAGCGAAGTCGAAGGCTCGATCTGGGTTACCCACGTTCATCATTACTTTGGTTGGCAGCATTGGTAGCTCATCAACCTCAGAACGTTTGATCTCAAAGTCGAGCTCGCCGTTGTAAACGTAGCCTGTTTCGCCTTCTGAACATGACACTGTTACGGTGTCGCCATCATTCAGGCTGCTTGTCGCGGTACCACAACCAACAATTGCAGGGATACCAAGCTCGCGAGCAATGATTGCTGCGTGACAAGTACGGCCGCCACGGTTAGTGACAATCGCAGAGGCTTTCTTCATCACAGGTTCCCAGTCCGGGTCTGTCATGTCAGTTACCAGCACGTCGCCTTCTTGAACCAGTGACATTTGGTCTAGAGAGTCAACCAAGCGAACAGGGCCAGAGCCAATACGTTGACCGATAGCACGTCCTTCCACCAAGACATCTGCTTTGGTGTTTAGCTCGTAACGCTCAATGACATTTTGGTCACTTTGAGAACATACTGTCTCAGGACGAGCTTGAACGATGTAAAGCTTGCCGTCGATGCCATCTTTTGCCCACTCAATGTCCATTGGACGTTGGTAGTGCTTCTCGATGATCATCGCTTGCTTTGCTAGTTCTTTGATCTCTTCATCGTTCAATGAGAACTCGTTACGTTCTTTAGTATCTGTATCGATGATATCAACTTGCTTGCCGATCTCTTGGTTGGTTGAGTAGATCATCTTGATCAACTTAGAACCAAACGTCTTTTTAACAACTGGGTAGTGACCCGCTTCTAGCATTGGCTTATGAACGTAGAACTCATCTGGGTTCACCGCGCCTTGTACGACCATTTCACCTAGGCCCCAAGAAGAGGTGATGAATACCACTTGGTCGAAGCCTGATTCAGTATCAAGCGTGAACATCACACCTGAAGAAGCTTTGTCTGAGCGAACCATGCGCTGGATGCCCGCAGACAATGAAATGCCACGGTGATCAAAGCCTTGGTGTACTCGGTAAGAGATAGCGCGATCGTTAAACAGTGAAGCGAACACGTGTTTCGTTGCTTCGATAACCGCATCGATACCTTTCACGTTAAGGAAGGTTTCTTGTTGGCCTGCAAAAGAAGCATCTGGAAGGTCTTCAGCTGTTGCCGATGAGCGAACCGCAACAGACAATTCTTCGTTGCCTTCAATCAGTTCGCGGTAGTTATCACGGATATCTTGCTCTAGTGATTCTGGGAAGGGTGCGTCTAGAACCCATTGTCGAATTGTTGCACCTGTCTTACGCAGTGCGTCAACGTCTTCAACATCAAGTTCATCAAGGAGTTGGTGGATGCGCTCATCAAGACCTTTGTAGTCAAGAAAGTTATTAAACGCATAAGATGTGGTAGCAAAACCATTAGGTACTGATACGCCAGCGTTGGCTAGGTTAGAAACCATCTCGCCAAGTGAAGCATTCTTACCGCCGACTTTGTCGACATCTTCCATGGAAAGGCCATTGAACCATAGGGTGTTATTTTGCATTTATTTCTCCAGAAACATAGCAAGCATTGTAGGGATTTAAAGGCAAACGATTACGTATCAGTTTAAAAAAATGTAAATTATTTTCTAAAGCTGTGGGGGACGTAATAGTCAGCAGGGTTTCGTTATATATATTATGGTTCCCATCCTACTCAAAATAATTTTAAACATTAAATAAAAAATGCAAATTGATATCCAAAGTCGTGATGTATTCTATGTTTCTGATGGAACGGCCATAACATGTGAGACTTTAGGGCATGTTGTTCTAGGTCAATTCCCATTCGAAGCTAATGAAAAAACCTTCCCGTTTGTCGAAAGTGAAGACAAACTTTCTGATTTATTGAAAGAGATCGAGATTTCATATCGAGCAACAGGCCATGAACCTTTGGTCTTTTTCTCGATTGTGATTCCGGAGATAAAACTCAAGCTGTTAGATGCGCCTGCGCATTGTTATGACGTGTTAGAGAGTATCGTGCAGAAAGTGCAAGATGATACGAAAATGGCGCCTAAGCCGAAGCTGCAGCGTTCTCGTAGCGTTAATAAAGACTCGGACAAATACTTCGACCGTATTGCTGCTATCGAATACACGTTAGCGCACGACGACGGCATTACTTTAAAAGGCTTGGAAGAGGCAGACATTATCTTGTTGGGTGTCTCTCGCAGCGGTAAAACGCCAACGAGCTTGTACATGGCAATGCAGTTTGGTTTACGCGTCGCAAACTATCCGTTTATCCATGATGATATTGCTCGCTTAAGGTTGTTACCGGAATTTGAGATATATCGTCATAAGTTGTTTGGTTTGACGATTGATGCGGAAAGGCTGACCGAGATCCGTGAAAATCGATTGGCAGGTAGCGAGTACGCAAGTGACTCTCAATGTTTGTATGAGCTGCAAACGGTAGAAGGTTTGTTCAGACGTGAAGCCATTCCATACATCAACACCTCGTCACTGTCTGTTGAAGAGATTTCGACACGAATCTTGGAACGTACAGGTTTGCGACGCCGACTTCTTTGATCTTTCGTTTGTGATCTAGCGATCTTGCTGCTTTATTCGAGGTGGCAATTTCATCAGCGTCCCTGAAAATAACAACCTATTTCTGATAAAGCCGTAAACGTAAAACCCAAGTTAAGTGTATTTTAATAAAAAGCCCCGGCCATAAGGCTGGGGCTAATAATCAAATATTACTGTTCAACCGACTTAACCAAAAAATGATCTATAGTTAAGTTCTCACCTGGTTCAATCAATTTAAACTCTACTTTCACTAAATCGCCTTTTGCTTTAAATGCGTTTAGAGTAAGTTTCAAAGCCTGATCAGTTGCGTCTACATTGTGAGCAACTTGTCGGCCATCAATAAATACATCAAAAGGCTTTTGCCCTTTTTCTATTACTGTTTCAATTGTGTAGCTATCGCTCTCTGTCGCATAGAATGCGCTTTGAATACTTCCATCATTTAGCCATTTTGTTTCATTGAAATCAACGTTGCTGGCGCGCCAGTAAGAATAAAATGCATGCAAGTTATCAATATCGTTTTGTGTTTCCGGCGTCCATTTGATATCGTCAAAATCAATTGGCTCGGCATAGCTAAAGCCATGCTCTTTCATCGTCTTGTGAATGAATGGTAAACGCGCGATCACATCATCAAACGTATCAGTCCAGCCGCCGATTTCACTGGTGCTATACTGCAAACCAATCTCACCGATTAAGTAAAGTTCACCGTCTTTTTCAATGGTGATGCCTGAACCTGAATCACCATGAATAGTAAGCCAGTTTAAGTCCGTCTTTTTTAATGTACCGAAATCATATGAATATTCAGCAAGCCAGCGATCTTCATATTCACTGTGCATTACCTGTTTAGTTCCGCCGTTTCTGTGGTTGTAATTGCCGTAACCAATTTGATTAACCTGGTAAACTTTCGAGTAATCAAACATCCCCTCTTTAGGTAGTTTTGCTGGCTCGATTTCTGTGATCGGCGTATCTAGTCGAACAAGGGCGAAATCACCAAAACCGCGATCATTTTTATACGGGAAATTGTATTCTCCAAATTGACCCGCCGGAT
Organism: Vibrio sp. 10N.286.49.C3; assembly: GCF_041469545.1. Lineage (NCBI taxonomy): Bacteria > Pseudomonadati > Pseudomonadota > Gammaproteobacteria > Vibrionales > Vibrionaceae > Vibrio > Vibrio sp. 10N.286.49.C3. The sequence goes on along the minus strand of NZ_JBFRKT010000015.1, from coordinate 89,237 downwards.
TAGTGCTCGCAACCTTGTGCGTTATCTGCTGATAAACGCCGTTTTCGTCTTTCTCGTATGAATAACAGGTCACAGTGTTTTGATACCCGTCAGATTTCGAGCCGCTTACATGGCTTGCAGTGATGACCCAAAACGGGTCAATTAGCGTTGCTGAACCTGCATTCATCTTACAAGCAAAATCAAACTTTGTTTGCAATGCAAATTCTTTGTGTTGTTGAACTGATCGATCAAGCCGGGTCAAACCAGCGTTTGCAGAAAATGAGGCTAAAACCGCTGTTGCAACTAATAGCTTTTTCATTATTTCACCTCACTTAAATTGATTGCTTCTAGCGCATGGTAAGGGTCGTTATCTTTCCAGCTGAATTGATCGTTCTTTGCTTTATATGTGATTGTTAGCTCATCTGTTGTCGTATTAGTTGAAAACTCGACACTGTTCTTTGTAGTTGATATGTGCGATGGGTAGTAGTTTGTAATGGTTACACAGTCATTTTTCAAACATGCTGTGAACTCTGACATAGCAAGCCAGTTATGTGTATACAGATCTAGCTTGAATTCTCCAGCCTTGCCGGGCTTTACGGTAAACTCAAAGCCACCTCCATGCTTGACGAGAGTGGCATGATTTGATTCGCCCAGAAAATCTCTAGAGCTGCCACTGTTCCATAAGTATTCATTGCCGTGAGCTGGTTTTTGAGCTTGGAATTCAAACTCACCAAATGTTTTTACATCGCTAATAAGGTTTGTTTTTGGCTTTGATTGTGAACGGTTTTCACCGTACCAAAAAGCCCAATCTATGCCGTCTAAATCAACGGTATCAACATATCTAAATTCACTATCATTCTCTGTTTTGTATCCGTGAAATTTTGATGTGACTAAAAGCGTTTCGCTTTGTTCTGTAGAAATATTGGAAAGTGTTTCTGTTTCTGATGCAATTGATCCGGCGGAAATCAAAGCAAGTGATAAAAGTTTAAGCCTCATTGTCAGTTCCTTATATATAAAGTTACTGAACTATATGTGGTAATTATGAGGTAAATGTAAGCGGTTTGTAAGTGTCTATTTTTATTGAATAAAGATCAAAAATAGCGCCATGATGTCGTGATGGGAATTTGACGATCTATATATCTAAGACAATTTTGATTCATCCCATTCAAACCGTTTCTCGGCTTCTTGAGTTCTGATTCATGCTACTTTCCAATTTTCTGATTGGGCATTGTCCGCTTTATCTAGGACGGGTCAGAAATCAATTTGAAACATAAATAAAAACCGAAGCACTAGGCTTCGGTTTTTAGTCTATTTAAGCAGCCCGACACCAAGCTCCTTGCTTTTGCGTTCCATCCAGTGATCAAGTTCCGGTGGCCATTCGATACTTGGTTCGACACAGAAACCGCGAAGCATTGAGAAATAAAGAGCTTGATCAATCAAAGGTAGCGATGATTCACCATTCTCTAGCTCCAATAGAAGCTCTGCATCTTTCAGCAATGGGTTAATCAGTTGAACGTATTGTGGGGTCTTTTCTAAGAGCTCTTCAAAATTAAAGCCTTCGGTCTCTTTACTAACACGCCAAGCTTCTTTTGCTCCAGCCGAACGATATTCAGCCAAGTCGAGGTTCCACCAACGTGGGCGTCCGATCTGTTGAGTAAGAGGGAAAGCACGGCTTTGGAAAAGAGTAGCCTGCTCTGAAGGTTCACGTTGCTCATCATTTGATTTCAAATCCATGAAATAAGCAATGATGTCTAGGCTTTCGGCCATAATAGAACCATCGTCTTTCTGTAAGACGGGCACCATTTTTTTACCGATCAGATCGATAAGGGTTTGGGCATCATCATAATCCACAGAAACAAGTTCGATGTTCAAGCCGAGAGATTGAGCAATGTAGGCAACTCTTGCACAGAAAGGGCAGTGGTCGTAAATGTAAAGCTTCATAGCTTCCCTCATTTATGGTCATTACAAGTATAAGATAATGCTAATGTACCAGAAACTCTTACGAATACTAAGCATCAATAAATGCTAAGATCCAGTAAGCGCTTAGCACTAATAAACAGCGTGCACTAACAGACAATAAGTATCTAGTGCAGATACTCTTTATTGTAATGAGTAAATTGGAGGGGAAACTGGTGGGTAAATTACAGGCACAAAAAAGGCTCTGGCTGCTCACTCTAATGCAGAAGAATGAAGTCAGCCAAAGCCTCAATTTTGTTACCTTTAGCAGAGTGACGACTAAAAGAGCGGAGCGGTTAAACTATGCTTTTTTAAGGTCTTTTGCAGGGTAAGTAAGCGTCATTATTGCGCCTTCTACTGTTGTAACATGAACGTAGCCACCACCAGCACTTAGGCCAATTACTACCATTTCACCTAGCTCAACACCTTTTGTAGCAACAACGCGATCATCAACTGAAAACACTTTACACACCTTCAATAAAATAAATAAATACGACAGATATCGAACGCGGATTTAAACAGATGGTATCCCAATCAACTAATCCGGTTATTTGTCGTAAAGATTAAATTTAGTTATGCATAAATCGGCATTTCTTAAAAATCAGTTGGTTAACATGCTTGGGGTGTTATTTGTCGGCGGGATAAATGACACCAACTTGCTGACGCATATCTGTAATTAACTTGGCAACGGTTAAAGCACGCAGTTGGGCTTGAGCTTGGGTGCTTTTGTCACCAGCAATGCAGTTTGCAAAGGCTTGGGCCTCGTAACTCATGGAGTTTTCGCTTTGTGCTTGAGTAAGGTTTTCTACCGTGCCATCACGATAGCGAATCTTAACGTCGGTGCATTCTGCAATGTGATCGATGATGATCGCTCCCTGTTCGCCTTGGATCTCGCTTGGTACGTAAGAGTCGCTGACTTTAGAGTGCGCAAGGGTTACATCAAATTCTGGATACTGGAAGATCGCACAGCCATGCGCATCCACACCTGAGTCAAGTAGCTTTGCCGAAGCCTGTGCATTCTCAGGCTCACCAAACAGAGCAACAGTTGCGGCTACGCAGTAGAAGCCAATATCGACTAATGAACCGTTAGAGAAAGCTTGGTTGAAGGTGTTTGGGTTCTCGCCGTTTAGGTATTTCTGGTAACGCGATGAATACTGACAGTAGTTGATGTGCGCTTTATGCACTTTGCCTATCTTTTTTAAGCCGAGTTGAACTTGCTCAAAGTTCGGTAGAAACTGAGATTTATACGCCTCAAACAGCACCACACCGTTCTTCTGAGCGACCTCAAACATGTGTGTTGTTTCTTCAATATTCGATGCGACAGGCTTCTCACAGATGACATGCTTGCCGTGTTCCATCATCAAGATAGATTGCTCGCAGTGCAGTGAGTTTGGTGAAGCGATGTACACGGCTTCAACAGTGTTGTCATTTGCCAATGCGTCGAGTGAGTCATACGTCGTTTCAACGTCAAATTCTTGGGCGAACTGCTCCGCGCTGGCTAGATTTCGTGAATAAACAGCAGCCAACTGCATTGATTGTGACTCATGAGCAGCTTGAACAAATTTCTTTGTAATCCAATTGGTTCCAATTACAGCGAACTTAATCATAAGGTATCCAATAGTTAGTATATTAATTCTATGAAGATAGTAGCACTCAATGGCTAGCATTGTTTCTGAGATTTGCGGAACAATTCTCCAAGATCTTTAGCCTGATATTAATATTAACTCGTCTATACCTGAGCTTTCTAGAGCATCATAATAGAGTCTTTTGTTGTGCAGGTTCGGAGGTGGGAGGTGCAGGTTTAGTATCAGTGACCGATTGTATTCTCTCAATTGGTGGTTTATTGGAAGTGTTTAATATAAAAGACTCAATACCCAAAGAATGAAGATCTATTGATTATATCCTCTCGTCAATTCTTAAGAAATATTATACAAGCTGAATTGGTGTGCAATTGTATTTATATGCAATCGCGCAATTAACCTATGGTGTTTTAATATCACTTTGTTTAGTAATTGATAACATTTTAAGACAATAAATGTTATCGATTGGGAGCAATTTACGTTACAGAGTCACGAAGTTGAACATAATTGGAATAATGAACAACATTTGTTTTAGATTGGTTCTAATTATGAGAAATAGGGGGGGTACTTTTGTTGATATTTATATTAATTTATTATGGGTTAAATTATTAGCAATAGGTGTTTTTTTACTGTGAAATCTCTTATTATTGCGCTAGAACGTAAATCTGAACGATTTTTATCCAGCCAAAAGCAACTTTTAAATATTAAGTCTCTAGATATTGAAAAGTTGAGTGCTGTTGATGCTATGTCCTCTAAACCTCATCCTTTGATGGATTTCTATGATGAAACCGCCTTTTATGCACTAAATGGAAGGATCGCTGTTCCTGGTGAGATCGGGTGTTATGGTAGTCACTATTTAGCGTGGGAAAGATGCATTCAGTTAAATCAACCAGTTATTGTCTTCGAAGACGATGTTGTTGTTGATGTCGATGTATTTGAAAAAACGGTTCAATTTGCCAGTAAGCATATTGAAGAGTGTGGTTTTATGAGATTGGAAAATTATTCGACTAAGAGAGAGTATAATTATGTCGTTGAAAATCTCGATGACGAACAAAGTCTAGTGCGACATATTAAAACACCACTATGCACCACTGCCTATATGATCACACCGCATGTGGCGAAAATTTTTATAGAAAAAAGTGAACGATTCCTCTACCCAGTAGATGTATTTATTAGAAATGTATGGCTTCATAAGCAACCAACTTACGGAATATCTCCTGCAGGATTAACCGGGGGAGAAGGTGGCTCAGTCATTGGGAATCGGTCTTCTAGAACAAAAAAATCACTCCGTATTAAAACTCTAAAATTCTTAAGTAAGTTTAGAGATGTCGCTATGAATGGTTTGTTCAATTTGACCTATACCGTAATAATCAAAAAAAGCAGACCCAAAATGTTTAACGGTTTTTAATCGTTTCTTATCTGATTGATTTTACGTCATTCGTTTAGAACGAACCGAGATTTAGATATAAGAACAGCTCCCAATTGGGGGCTGTTCTTCGTTATCGTGTCATGTAATTAGTGGTATCAAGCTCTAGCTCGAAAGTTTTGTTAAAAGAGTAGGACGGTGCACAGCTAAGCTATTTTTGCTAAGGTGTTATTGAATTTAAAAAGGTAGTGATATGCAAATCCGGAACGCTAAGGTAACTGATATTAGCTCGATCTTAGAGCTCTCTATACAAATAAATCGTCAACATCATCTTGGTGCCCCTATAGTATTTGCTCCCGCTTCTCATGGCTTGGCTGATAGTGAAGAATATTGGTTGGGATTGATGCTTGATCCGGTTGGCACTTTCTTAGTTGCGGTTGATGCTCAACAGGTTGTTGGTTTCTTGGTGGGGAAGGTAACGCAGAATAAAGGGGTAAGCTTCATTCAGTCTCACAAAATAGCGCGAGTGAATACGATTGTGGTAAACGATCAGGTTCAGAGCCAAGGCGTCGGCAAAGCGTTGATGAAGTCGTTTAATCAGTGGGCGCAAGCGAGTGGTGCTATTGAGCTTAGGTTAGAAGTGATGGAGTTTAATCAGCAAGCTAAGGGTTTCTATGAGTCGTTAGGCATGGAAACTCAATCACGAACCATGTCCATGCGCTTTGAGGAGAACTAAAGGTGCGTCTATTTTTGCCTTTATTACTGTGTTTACTGTTTGTAGCTTCGAGTGTGCAAGCTGAAAAGGTTGTGGTTGAAAAGATAATTTCTGACGCGACGGCAATCGAAACCATTGTATTCGAGTCGAAACCGGCTCACTCTCAGCGTGTCTCAACGTCTTCCTCTAACTCAACCTCTTCAGTGATCTCAAATTCCAAACATGTGATTATTGTGGATGATGTTCTTAGCAGTAACTCTGGCGAACAAGTTGCCCAGCTGTCTCAAGGTTCATCTAAACGTCCCCCTCAAAGCTCTTCTCAACAGTCTTACACTCTAACCGGTCCCTCTTCTGAGGCAGACTCTCTGTCGCAAGTGGTCACCTTAGTCAAAGTTGATAAATCGAAACGTAGAATGTACCTACTTAAGGGTGACGAGGTTATTCAAGAGTTTCGTATTGCGTTAGGGAAACAACCGAAAGGGCATAAACGTTTTGAAGGAGACAACCGAACACCTGAAGGGGAATACCAGCTCGATTATGTGATGGAAGAATCGGATTTTCACCGCTCGGTGCATATCAGCTACCCGCAACCTTCGGATATGCAGTGGGCTGAAGAAAATGATGTCGACCCTGGAGGGAACATCAAGATCCACGGAATTAAAAATGGTGAGCGCCGTTCACCGAGCTTTATTCAAAGCTTTGATTGGACGGATGGCTGTATCGCATTAACCAATCAAGATATGGATGAGTTTCTCCAACTTGTAAAAATGGGTACCCCTATCCATATCGAATGGTAGTCATTGGTACCCCATTTTCTTAGTCACTTTCGGAATCTATTAGCGCAGGCAATTAGCGCAGTCAATTCGTGAAACCAACTTCCGAAATTAACCGCTAAAGTCAGTTACAGTATGACTCGACCTGCACTGAATATCGCAATTACGATCAGCAACGCAATGGTGACTGGCTTAAATTTCGCTCCACCAAATCTCTCGAATAGTTTAGAACCCACATAACCGCCAAACATGCTGCTTGGTAACAGTGCAAAAGTAAGCCAGACCACCTCGCGGTCGACTAATCCTGCGATAGATGCCGATACAAACGCACTGGAATCTGCCAACACAAAGAACGCAATCAGGCCAGCTCTGGCTATATGCGGAGCAACTGGGCTTGCCAACGCGTGTGTACCAATCGGAGGCCCTGACATTGAAGCTGCGCCGTTCATTACCCCAGCAAGGCTACCTAGAATATAGGGAGCAAATCTAGGCTCTCTTTTGTACTGGAACCCTTTGTAGATCATAAGTGCAGATGCAAAAATGAAGGCGCTGATGATCAAGATGATCGTGTCTTGGCTAACGGATTTTAGCAGAAGTAGGCCGACCGGAGTGAAGGCCAAACAAGGGACAAATACCTTTGAAACCCAGCGCCAATTCACATGATGTTTAACCTTCGGCAGCAATTGGATATTGCCTAACAGGTCGATCAGCATGAAAACGGGAACCAGTTCGATAACAGGCACGAATAACGCACTCAATGGCAGTGCCACTAAGGTAAAACCGAAACCTGAGAAGCCACGAACAATAGCGGCAAAAATGAAGATAGCACCCAAAATTGGGAAGGTTGGACTAAAAATGAGATCCATAAATTAAGTAACCAATGAAGCTGTCTAAATAGAGCGAGCGATGAAACCAAGTGAGTAGCGGAATGTACTCCTGCTCACTTGTGTTTGCTACTTAATTTTATGGTTTCCCGAGAATTAATTTTAAGGCATCCCGGGAGTTTATTTAAAGTTTATCGGGGCTATTTTTTCGGTATTTACGAGCTCAATTTATAGGATTGAACTGATTCGGAAAATCAGTAAATACAGCATCTACTTTTGAGAGAAATTTGAAGCGAGACGGATCATTGACGGTGTAGCACCATGTTTGAATGTTTGCTTCACCAAGTGTATCAAGATCGCTCTGCTTCAGATGCTCGTAGTTCATGTGACAGCTGAACGCTTTAACCTCATCAATCAGCATAAGATCATCTTGAGTCAGTTGCTCTGTGATCACACCGACACGGTATCTAGGCAAATGACGAGCCATTTCAGCAACGACTTGATGGCTGAAGCTTGAAAGCAAAACTCTGTCGGTGTCTAGATTTGAATGAATCAACTCGGTGTGCAGCAAATCAACGACATGAGGTGCTTGATGTCGGCTATCGACTTTGACCTCTAGGTTGACGCTGAGATCATACTGCTCAACAAGCGCGAGCAACTCTTCCAGCGTCAGTATTTTCTCACCCACGAACTGCTCCGACTTCCAACTGCCAAAGTCAAGCTGACGCAGTTCTGCAAGGGTATGTTCGTCGACACGACCCTTGCCATCGCTGCAGCGCTCAAGCGTGTGGTCGTGACAAACCACAAGTTGATCATCCTGAGTGGGCTGAATATCAACTTCAATCCATTTCAAACCGAGTTTCGCCGCTTGTTCAATGCTTGCTTTGGTATTTTCTGGGTGAGTACCTGCTACACCTCTATGACCTACGATGATAGACGACATAATTAATCCTTCTTAAAGACGCACCGTAAAAACGCATTAAATATCAGTGTACTCGATTAAGCGAGAGCCGTCGTTAAGCTTGTCGTATCTTCGTGTGGCTCCTGTGATGTAAAATTATTTGGGTGAATGCGTTTGCCATGATTGTCAAAAATATGCAGGTTGGATTTATCGATTCTTAGCCCTAGGGGGACGGCTTGGCACAGTGTCGTTTCGGGTGTTACTGCAATGAAGGGCTGCTCGTTCACCAGACCATGAACCAATTGATTTGGACCCAAAGGCTCAACCACACTGATACGCAGTTCAAGAGGCAAGGTATTCATCATCAATTCTGAACCAATTTCAGAGTGCTCTGGACGAATACCAAGTGTGATGGCTGTATTTTTTACGTGGGCGTACTCGGGTAAGTACATTTGCTGATCACCAATCTCAAGGTATCCGTCATCGAGTGTTGCTGGTAAAAAATTCATCGCTGGGCTGCCAATGAAGCTCGCCACAAAAGTACTGGCTGGCTGGTGGTAGACCTCTCGTGGCGTCCCGACTTGCTCTATCTGGCCTTTGTTGAGCACCACGATTCTATCAGCCAGTGTCATGGCTTCGACTTGGTCATGAGTCACGTAAACACTGGTCACGCCAAGTTCGCGTTGCAGTTTTTTGATCTCTAATCTCATGTGAGCACGCAGTGAGGCATCTAGGTTAGACAAAGGTTCGTCAAACAGAAAAAATTGTGGATCGCGAACGATCGCTCGTCCCATAGCAACACGTTGACGTTGACCACCCGAAAGCTTAGCTGGCTTGCGGTCTAGATATTCTTCGATTTTCAGCGTTTTGGCGACTTTCTCAATTTTCTCTTCAATAAGGTGCTGACTAACACCTCGGTTCTTTAAGCCATAAGCGAGGTTTTTGTAAACCGACATGTGCGGGTAGAGCGCGTAATTCTGGAAGACCATCGCGATATCACGCAGGGCAGGTTTCTCTGTATCAACACGGCGACCACTTAAGTGAATCTCGCCACCAGAAATGCTTTCCAAACCCGCAATGGAACGTAGGATAGAAGACTTGCCACAACCAGAAGGACCCACCAAAACAAGGAACTCACCCTCATCGATATCAAGCGAGACTCCTTTGACGGCTTGATGGCCGTTTTCATACGTCTTTACCAAGTTTTTGATACCCAGCATGATGGGAGCTTTGCGCGTACGATCGTGAATGGCTTGGTTGTGCGCTAACGTTTGTTTTAGCTTTGGCATCGGGGTGTCCTCTGTATTTTTGTGGATAGCTTGGTGAGAAGGCAGGTGAGTCGTCTTATACTCATCGAGTGATTGAATGCGGTTATTGTTCATTTGAGTTGTGTCGTTATTATTTTTCACTTTCTACTAGCCCTTTTACAAACCAACGCTGAAATACAACCACCACTAGTACGGGTGGCAACATGGCTAAAATCACCATGGCGAAAGCATAGTCATAGCGCGGTAAACTGGTTTCATTGATATTATTGAGTACTTGTTTGATGCCCATCACGATGGTGTTGTAGCCTTCGTCGGTAGTCATCATGATTGGCCACAGGTATTGGTTCCAACCCACCACAAACATGATGATGAAGATCGCGGCGATCATGGTTTTAGAAAGAGGCAGCAAGATATCGACAAAGAATCGAAATGGGCCTGCATTATCTAGTTGAGCTGCTTCTAACAATTCATCGGGGATGGTTTTGAAGAATTGCCTGAAAAAGAAGGTCGCGGTGGCTGATGCGATCAAAGGCAGAATCAACCCTGTATAGCTATTAAGAAGACCAAGCCCAGCGACAACTTCATAGGAAGGGATAATACGAACCTCTAATGGCAGTAACAGCGTCACGAAGATCAGCCAAAACCACGCCGTGGCGTAAGGGAGTCTAAAGTAGACCAAAGCAAACGCGGCCATCATCGAAATGATGATCTTACCGATCGCAAAACCTAGCCCCATGATCATCGAGTTGGTGATCATTTTACTGGCGGTGACTTCGCCACTAAAGCCCATGCTTTTGTTCCAAGCTTCGCTATAAATGGCCGTAAAGTTATCGCCCGGTAGCCATTGCAGACCTTCGCTGACAATGGTGTTTGGGTTATGCGTAGAACTAGCGAAGATTAGCCAGATAGGGACCAACATAAACAGCATCCCTGCAATTAAAATTAGGTGGTCTGAGACCTTATTACTTTTCATAAATAACTCCTGTCGCGTTAAATCCTAGCGGGGAGGGGCTAGTAATGGACGCGCTTTTCTACAACGCGAAACTGGATAAATGTGAGAGTGAGTACCAGTAGTAACAGCACAACAGACTGGGCGGAACTGCCGCCTAAATCTGCGCCAACAAAACCATCTCGATACACCTTGTACACTAATGAAGTTGTGCCGCCACCTGGGCCGCCATTGGTCATGGTGTCTATCACGCCAAAGGTTTCAAAGAATGAGTAGGTGAGGTTGATGACCAGTAGAAAGAAGCCAGTCGGGGCGAGCAGTGGGAAGGTAATGGTCCAGAAACGTTTTGAGTCGCTGACACAATCCAGCATCGCCGCTTCTTTTACGGCGTAAGAGATCGATTGGAGTCCCGCTAGGAAGTAGATGAAATTCACCGAAACCTGTTTCCACACGGAAACCAAAATCAGAGCAACCGTGGCATCCCAAGGGTCGGTCTGGAAGCTAAAATCCCAACCCACAACAGCAAAGATTTCTGTGAACACGCCAATGTGCGGGTTAAACAAGAAAGCACCGATAACACCTGCAATCGCAGGGGCAACCGCATAAACCCAAGTGAGAGTGACCTTGTAAGCGCCTTGTCCGTGAATGATGTTGTCGGCTTTCACGGCAAGCAGCAGAGCCAAGGCAAGTGATAAGAAAGAGACCACAATTGCGAACATCAAAGTAAAGCCAATCGAGTTCAGGTACTCGCTCGATTCGAATAGCATTTGGTAGTTCTCAAACCATACGAATATCGATGAGGTTCCCCAAGGGTCTTCCAGCATAAATGAAAGGTAAACCGCCTTTGCCGCTGGGTAGATAAAGAAAACCGCAATGATGAGTATCTGAGGTGCCAAAAATAGGTAAGGCAGCGGAGAGTGAAAGAATTGTTGACGTCGTTCCACAGGGTAATCCCTAAAAATAATTACAGTGGCCACTATGAGCGGCTGTTACCACTAGCGCGATATCAGGCATGCATCCCGTTGAGTTATCGTTGTTGGAGCAAGAAATGGCGCTAGGGAAGAGTCTCCTCACGCCTTGCCATAGCGTTTTTTAGCGACGCAGTGACAAGTCGTGAGGAGTGATGAACGGCTCTGATTCGCTAAGCCTTAAGCTTGTGAACAGTTTCGTTTCATTAATCGATCCAGTTTACTGATCGATCTAGTTATTAACCGATCTAGTTCATCGTTCGAGCGAAGCGCTTTAGTAGTTTGCTGCTCTCATCTTCGACCTTGTCTAGGCTGCTCTCGACGCTAGATCGGTCAGCGAAGATGTTATCGAACTCACGGTGCATCACTTCACGGATCTGCGGGTAATAACCTAGGCGGTAGCCTTTAGTCCACTCGCCCGATTTGAGGCTTAGTTGCTTAACGCCCACTTCTGCGTCTGGCTGCTCTGTGTAGTAGCCGGACTTTTTCGCTAGTTCATAGGCAGCAGTTGTTACAGGTACATAGCCTGTTGTTTTGTGCCAGTAAACCTGAGTTTCAGGTTTGGTCAGGTAATCAAAGAACGCTGCAACACCTTTGTCCTGTTTCTGGTCATGGCCATTGAGTGCAAACAGAGCTGCACCACCAATGAAGGTTAAGCCAGCATCAGGGTTAACTGATTTCCAGTATGGAAGGTAAGTTGTGCCTAACTCGAAAGGTACGCGATTACGCAAACCACCGAATGAACCTGAAGAGCCCATCCACATTGCCACTTCTTGGCGCTCGAAAGGCGTTTGGTTCGCATCCCAATCGCTGCCGTAATACTTGTAGTAACCTAGATCTGACCACTCTTTCATCTTGCTAACGTGCATCATCATGTCTTTGGTGTTGAACATGATTTTAGTGGATAGGCCGTCGTAGCCGTTGTTCTGGTCAGAGACTGGCAGGTTATGGCGAGACTTGAAGTTTTCGAACATGATCCATGGCGTTAGAGATTGAGAAAACGCAATGTGGCCTTCTGCTTTCAACTTCTTGGCCACCACTTCTAACTCTTCATAAGTCTTAGGCGCGTCTGCACCCACTTCCGCGAGAAGATCTTTGTTGTAGTAAAGAACCGGTGTTGAACTGTTGAAAGGCATACCAACCATCTTGCCTTGGTTGTCGGCATAGAAGTTACGAACGCCGGCTAGGTAGTCGTTTGAATTAAAGTTGTAACCCGACTCAACCAGAATATCCTGTACCGGTTTCGCGACGCCTTTCGCGTTCATGATGGTTGCAGCACCGGCATCGAAGACTTGCAGAATATTGGGTGCTTCACCTGCTCGGTATGCCGCGATACCCGCTGTTAAGGTCTCTGTGTATGAACCTTTGTAGATTGGCGTGATCTCGTAATCATCTTGTGACGCATTAAAGTCGGTCGCAATTTTGTTTACTGTTTCTCCAAGCTGGCCGCCCATTGCGTGCCACCAAGTGACTTGAGTCGTTGCGAACGCTGGCATTGCCGCTGTCGCAGAAAGAACGCCTGCCAAAATTAGCTTATTCATCTTCGTTTCCTTTTGGATGAAATCGATATAGAGGTATTGAATTTGAGTATTAACGAGACGGTAGGGGTATCGTTTGAAGCTATCTTGAACAGGGTATATTTCACTTACGTGGCTAAACCGTTTCACTGATGTGAAAGATTCATTTCGATTTTATTTAAGAGAAAAGTTATTGATGGTTTTGATGTTTGATGTATTTAGCTTTTAAGACGTTTTTCTGACCAAAAAAGCCTCTCGATGGAGAGGCTAAGAATAAGGTTCGATGTGGATACAGTTTTAGTGTGCGATGTCTAATTGGTTGTCTTTCACGCCGTTAATACGGAACCAACCTGCGATACTGAATCGCTCTGTGTTGGTTGGTAACACTTCATGTGGGAACTGTTCAGACAAGAACACAAACAAACGCCCTGACTTTGGTGGAATGGTCGCAATGTGGTTGTCTTTTAGATCGTAAACCACGAGCTCCCCTGCGTCTTCCTCAGACCATTCGTCATTCATGTAGAACACAGTGGTTAGGCGGCGGTTTTCATTGCCTTTAAAGCAGTCTAAGTGCTTCTGGTAAAAGTCACCTTTTTCGTATTTAGCAAAGTGCGCTTCGTACTCGAACAGACCCAAAAAGAACGCTCTGTTTGTTTCTAAACGAATTTGCTCCATTTTGTCTAGGAACAGAGATGCGGGTTCGCCCATATCACGGCGTACCCACTGAATTTTGTCACTACGAATCGTTGCTTCTCGTGCTACATCATCGTTACGGCCGATCCTAGCCTTTTTCCAGTTCTCTGGAATGCAATCCCTCAATGCCACTACTTCTTCGTGAGTTAAGAAGTCATCCCAAACAAAGTAACCTTGGGTAGAAAGAGCATCGATAAGTTGGTTCATGTATAGCACTCAGACAATAAATTAGAGGCGCATATATAGTCCGAATAACTCAGGTCACCAAATCACATGTTTTATCGTCACGACAAATGATGCTCAGTGCTTAAAGCGCAAGGCTTGTTGAGCAAGGTTTTCGGTAATGTGAGCATTCGATAATGCTGAAAAATATCGGATGAAATTGATGATCATCTTTGGAATGTGCCCTCATTATTCTGAGTTAAATTGGACTTGAGTAACATTGGTTTTGAGTAACGTTGGATTTGAGTAATTGAGTGGATACCAATGGAAATCTTGATTCGAGCGATCTATCTGGTTTTAGATTGTCGTTTTTAACAAAATGATCACAATTGATGGCGAGTTTGCTATTGTATAGGTCTGACCAGTTGTTTTATCACAAGGAGTGGATTTGCAACTTCATACCATCAAAGGCTATATCCAAGACATGTATCTCGTAGAGTACCCTGACAGGTTGCTCTTGCTTGATGGTGCGTGTCGAGCCGACATCCCGCATTTGAAGGCTTTCATCGAAACAGGGCTTATGCGTGATTTTGCTGATCTACATACGGTTGTGGTTACGCACATGCATCCAGACCACGCAGGGGCAGCGCACAAGCTCAGAAAGCTCACGAATTGTAATTTGGTGGCAGCAGATCGAGACAAAGACTGGTATCACGGTATTGATGGTATCTTGATGCATTTGACCGATCTGGCGTTGGCACGATGGATGGCGAATCGATTGGGCAGGCCTAAAGCAAATCTATGGTATTCAAGAAAGTTAAAGCCGGACTACAAGCTATCGGATGGAGACAGCATTCCGGGTTTTGATGACTGGTTGGTTCTGGAAACGCCAGGCCATACCGACAGAGATCTTTCCGTCTATTGCCCATCACACAGTGTCGCCTATGTGGCGGATTTAATGGTCGAGGTCAAAAAGAAGCTGATTCCGCCTTTCCCAATTTTTCATCCCAATAAGTATCGAGAGTCGGTATCCCGTATTTATAACATGCAGCTCGACACCTTGCTGGTGGCGCATGGGGGACAAGTGAATTTGAGTGAGCAAGCGTTTGAACATCTGTTGATGAGTGCGCCAAGAAGGCCCGTGACACATTGGCGAGTGACTAAAATCAAACTCAAAGGTTTGGTTAAATCTGTTTGGCGATTTGGGTTTAAAGATAAAAAAAATCGCCATAAATAATAAAGGCCAGTCTCAAAGACTGGCCTTTATTAATGCGCGTTGTTGACTCACTATTTGAGCTGTGGAGCAGTTCAATTAGTGAGAAATTAGAAATTCCCCCGCTGGGTCAACAATCACTTTGTCACTCATGCCTTGACGACCAAGCAGCATCATATAAGTCATATCTTGACGGTTGCTTAGCGTGATATCGATAGGCCATTCTTGACCGCCGATTTTTAGCATGGTTTCAATCACACAACGGTGTTCAACTTCGCCGTTCGATGATTTGATTCTTTTACTTGTTTTCAGCTTCGCTTTGCAGCGCACTGTCTCTTCTAGGTGGTAAACGTCTGGGTGAAGATCGAATTCAACGAAGTTCTCACCGTCTGTTTTTACACATAGTAGATTGTCTACGTGTAGAGAAGAGGTTTTAGCCCCTGTATCAACACGTGTATGTAGTCCAGTTATCCCTAACTCTGGTAAGCAAAGTGCTTCTGTATTCCCTATGATCATTTTATTGTTCATGTCATTTCCAATCATGAGTTAACGGCGTTAAATCAGCCTTTGCCACGAGTACGGTTAGCGTTTGGTTTTGCATTTTTTTCAATGAATTCGAAAATCATGTCTGCTACATCTTTACCTGTCGCTTTCTCAATACCTTCTAGGCCAGGAGAAGAGTTAACTTCCATTACAACAGGGCCATTCTTAGATTGTAGAATATCAACACCACATAGGTTTAAACCCATGATTTTCGCAGCATTGATTGCTGTAGCGCGCTCTTCTTTGGTTAGTTTAACCAGTTGAGCTGTACCGCCACGGTGCAGGTTAGAGCGGAATTCACCCTCACCAGCTTGACGCTTCATCGCTGCAATTACTTTGTTGCCAACAACAAAACAACGGATGTCTGCGCCATTTGCTTCTTCAATGAACTCTTGAACCAAGATGTTCGCTTTTAGGCCCATGAATGCTTCGATAACGCTTTCTGCTGCTTTGTTTGTTTCAGCTAGAACCACACCGATACCTTGAGTACCTTCAAGAAGCTTGATAACCAGTGGCGCGCCACCTACGTTTTTGATCAAGTCTTGAATCTTGTCTGGGCGGCTAGCGAAACCTGTTTTTGGTAAGCCAATACCTTTGCGAGACAACAGTTGTAGTGAGCGCAGTTTGTCGCGAGAACGACTGATTGCAACTGACTCATTGATACAAAAAGTGCCCATCATTTCGAATTGGCGAACAACCGCAGTTCCGTAAAAGGTAATGGAAGCGCCAATACGTGGAATAACAGCATCGTATTGAGGTAGCTCTTCACCCATGTAGCGAATCTTCGGATTGTTACTCGCGATATCTATATCACAGTGCAGCGTGTCGATAACATCGACCTGGTGACCACGTGCTTCTCCAGCCGCTTTTAAGCGAGAAGTAGAGTATAGATTTTCGTTGCGAGAAAGAATTGCGATACGCATGGCGTTTCCTTAGTTAATACCTGATTGGTAACTGCAAATAAATTAGTTGTTAGCTGAGCTTTCAGTTTTTCTGAGGCTCCTTGCTTGCTTCGGGGCGAACCTTAAGGCTTTTCGTTTAACTAAGAAAACGAATTAAATTTGTCGAGTCGACAACAGAAATTTATCGAATGCGTGAGCGATTGGTACAACTGGGTTGATAGGGGATTTGGAATGGAAAAGCGAGTTGAGACCTAACTCATATTGGGGGTAGGAGCATATTAGGTTGTACTCAACTCGCGTTAACTCGGTGCTTAAAAGTGTACTAATAACGCCAGTTACATAGCTCTATAAGTGTTCGTAGTGCTTCTCTTTCGAGCTTGCTACAGGTGCTTTTAAGCTTATTAAGATAGTATTTTCTCATGATGATTACTTCTCTTGTATTAGGCTTTGGTGGGAACTCAAAGTTCCTTGTTGACCCATTAATTATGGTTATTTAATAGGAAGTAATAAACAGATGGGTTTTTACTAAGTTGTTCCTGTTTTTGTCTTTTAGCGCTACTTTTTGGCTGATGTGTTTTATAATGGGCTTAATCAGGAAGGGTTGTTTCTAAAAAGGTTCATTATTTGTCTGATCTAAACATGATGCGTTACTACACAAGGCTAGATTCGTTTGAGCCTAACCTCTCACATTCGGTTACCTTAACTGAGGTGGCAGACAAGCTGTTCACCAGCTTGCGCCATGCACGAACTTTGTTAGGCAAGATGCATCAGGCTGAATGGTTGGTGTGGGAGCCAAAAGTCGGCAGGAATCAACGTTCTAATCTGACTTTACGTTTTAGCAATCAAGAATTGACTCAACATGTTGCTAGTAAACTGATAGAGCAGGGCAAATACGAAAAAGCACTCTCAATTTTAGACAACGACCGCGCGATATTTGGCTCTCTCCTCCAAGAAACCTCTGGCGCGACGATGCGTGAAGGGCT
Source organism: Vibrio sp. 10N.286.49.C3 (assembly GCF_041469545.1). Lineage (NCBI taxonomy): Bacteria > Pseudomonadati > Pseudomonadota > Gammaproteobacteria > Vibrionales > Vibrionaceae > Vibrio > Vibrio sp. 10N.286.49.C3. Next base: position 71,945 of record NZ_JBFRKT010000015.1, on the reverse strand, counting down.
GCTGCACGTTCAATTAACCTATAAACGTAAGTTTGAAGACCTATTCCCGCATCATATTCACCGCAGTAGCGAACGATTTTTGATCAGGCAAGTGTTCAGTTGCTTAGTCACTTGTAATGGCAAGGGCAAGTTGAAGCCTGAACTGGCGCACCATTGGGAATATGATGCTGAAAAATTAGTTTGGACTTTCTATTTGCGCCCAGGCCTAACCTTTCACGATGGGCAACCCGTTGACGCCAAGCAGCTCGTATCGTTGTTTACCGCCTTACAACCGCTACCTTTCTATCAGACAGAGTTAGCCCATGTTGCTTTGGTTTACAGTGAACAGCCGTTAAGGATCAGCTTCCAATTGACCAAAGCAGACACTGGCTTCGCGGGCTTATTGGCTGGCGTTAAGTATTCGATTCAACCTGCTGCGCAAGTGACTCGTGAGCCATCGCCATTGAATTCTGTGTCTCATGCCGTGATTGGAACCGGCCCTTTCAAAGTGGTTGAGACTAATAACGAACGGATCAAGCTTGCCGCATTTGAACACTATTATGGTTGCCGCTCTCTAACGGATGAGGTGACTATTTGGCAATTCGAAGAGTCGATGACGGGCAGTGCTCGCTTTGATGACAGCCAAATGCAGGTGTCACCTTATGAAGACTCGTCTTGTTTTCATCAACTCGGAAAAAGCGACGCGAAGCTGGTGTCGGCTGAAACTGATGGCCTTCGTAGCCGAGTCGAGGATGGGTGCTTATTTATCCTGTTCAATCAGAATTCAGCGGCAACTCCGCTTAATAATGAGCAGCGAAAATACCTTTCAGAACTGACCAACCCACAAGCGATTTTATCTCAGTTGGAAAAAAATAAGGGTTTGTTCAGTGTCTCTTTAGCTCAAAACATACTGCCAAGTTGGCAAAAACTGTATCGAACGCCTTCGAAAGAAGCACAATTACCGAAAAAGATGAGTATTGCAGTTTATGACTATTATGCGTTGTACCGATGTGCCATCTGCGTTTCAGACATATTGAAACGATATGGTGTGGAAGTTGAGGTGAACACCTACAGTTTTCGAGAATTGGCGCAGCTCTCTCAAAGTGGCGATTTAAAAGAAGACTTGGTGCTGTGTAACTTGAACCTAGACGACAATGCGCCATCTTCACTGTTCTCGTGGTTGATGAATGATCCTGTTTTGCACTCGGCACTAGGTGAGATGAACAGTGATTGGCTCAAGCAGCGCTTGGATAGTCATAAAGCATCCGTTGAACTGCCTAATTACTTGGTAGAGTTGGAGCCCGTTGCATCCACGTTGATTTCTGATTATTGGCTAGTGCCTATGTTCCATCACCTACAAACAGTTCGTTTCCAAGGCATTTTGAAAAACGTGGCCATCACAAACTGGGGATGGCCAGACTTCAAGAATGTATGGTCTGCTGATTGACCTTTCTTACTAACTAAATAACTAAGTTAGCTCGTTTTCAAAATCGGTTTCTCCAAAATCGACTTTGGCATGCTCACGTCTAGGTAAATTAAAAGTTACACTCATTGGTTTACTTTTGTCTTTTGATATGTAAACTATCCAGTGTAGTTTTTGTATTGGGTTTATCCCAATGATTAAAGAGATACCAATGAAAAAATATCTATTACCGATTTTAGGAGTACTTGCCGTGGTCGCTATCGTAAGCACAGGTTCACAATCAAATGACAATCTAGATAAGCTTCCGAAGAAGTTTGTTAACAGTGAGCTGGAATACAAATCGGGTATGTCTGATATTTTTTCAATCTTGAAAGCATACGTGACAGTGGAAAGGAATGAGCCCGTGCCGCGCGCTGCATTGCCTTTGATTCCAATGACAGCTGAGCAATTGATCGAAGAACAAGACGACGTTGCTTACCGCTTAGGTCACTCCAGTGTGATGATGAAACTGGATGGGAAGCTAGTGATGACTGACCCTGTGTTCAGTGATCGTGCATCACCCGTGCAATGGATGGGGCCAAAACGTTTTCATCCGACACCAATCTCACTGCAAGAACTGCCTGATATTGATGTGGTGGTGATCAGCCATGATCACTACGACCATTTAGATAAAGGTGCGGTTAAAGTATTAGCCGACAAAGTAGGGACATTCTTGGTGCCACTTAGAGTCGGAGCGCTACTTGAAAAGTGGGGCGTGGATAAAGCAAAGATCATCGAGTTGAACTGGTGGGAATCGGCAACGGCCTCAGACATTGAGTTTACTTTGACGCCGACACAGCACTTCTCTGGACGTGGCTTGCTTGATCGTGACCAAACACTGTGGGGTAGCTGGGTTATTAACGCTTCAGACAAGAAAGTCTTCTTTAGCGGTGACTCCGGTTACTTCAGCGGCTTTAAAGAGATTGGTGAGCGCTACGGGCCGTTTGATTTAACCATGGTCGAAACGGGCGCATACAATTCACTTTGGGCGGATATTCATATGTTCCCAGAACAGAGTGTTCAGGCACACATTGATCTGCAAGGTAAGGTGATGATGCCAATCCACAACAGTACCTTCGACCTTTCTATGCACGATTGGCAAGACCCAATGGAACAAGCACTGGCGATAAGCAAAGAGCGAGATGTACAAATGGTAAGCCCTGTGATGGGTGAACGTTTGGTGATCTCAGAGCCCGTACCTGTTCAGGCATGGTGGAAACTGTAATTGGATGCCTACCCACAAGCTATAAATTTCAGTATTATAAAGCCCTATAATTTCAGGGTGATAAGACATGCAAAGTAAGTTTAAACAAGCGGCAAAAGAGTTACTAAGCTACCGAGTTGCTGGTATGAAAGCAGCGCGAATGAGTGAGCAATTTCGCCCGAACAACCTTGAAGATTCTTTACACATTCAAGCATCAATGGTTGACCTTCACCGCAGTAAAGTCGGTGGTTGGAAATGCCTGTTGCCATTGAGCGAAGAGAAGTTGATCGTTGCGCCTATTTTCGAAGATAGCGTTCAGTTTGGTTCTGAATGCGAGGCTTTTTCGGATAACGGAGTAGTTCGTATTGAACCTGAAATTGCTTTTGTCTTGGCCAAGCCTTTACCAGCAAATTCCAATGGTTACACTGAAGAGCAAGTTAATGAGGCTATCGGTTCGTGTCGCATGGCTTTAGAGCTTATTCAATCCCGCTTTGCTGATGATAGTGGCGTAGAGTTCTATGAGGTGTTGGCCGATGGCTTAGCTAATCAAGGTTTGTTTCTTGGTCCTGAGCTTAGTAAAGAGAGCGCTTTTGCAGCAGCGAACTTTGAGATTACTATTACTCAAGATGAGAAAGTGCAAGCCTTCTCTGGTAAGCACCCAAACTCACTACCACAAACTCCTATCTATTGGCTGATTAACACTATGACTCAACGCGGTGTTAGCTTCGAAGCGGGTGAGGCCATTATTACCGGGTCATATTGTGGTGTTGTTGAAGTCGAATTCGATCAACTAACGACAGTACGTTATGACGAGTTAGGCGAATATGAAGTGATATTTAAACAAAAGTTATAAAGCTTTCTGCTTACATGATCTGTTATCCAAAGGCTGCTTACTTGGTTAGTAAGTAGCCTTTTCTATTGTGTGATGTTCAATGGTGTGCTTATTACTTTGCATTAAATTGGGCGTTTAGACGTCTAGACGTTGACAAGCTCTAAGTGTGACATTAGTCTGCTCACCTTCCTGTTCTATTGCGTTGATGTTCCATGTCCAATTCAAAAAATTCTAATGCTGTAATTGCCCCTTCGGTAGTTGCGCTTATCCCTCTGATCGTGTTCCTAGCGCTGTTTATTGGTGTAGGTACGTACTTGTCACTGCAAGGCGTCGATTTTGCTTTCTATCAGCTTCCAGCTCCGATTGCGGCTTTGCCTGCAGTGATGCTAGCGTTGTTGCTAAGCAAAGATAAATTGAACCGTGCTATCGAACAGTTCTTAGGTGGAGTCGGTCACAAAGACATTATCGCAATGTGTATGATCTACCTATTAGCGGGTGCTTTTGCTGCTGTGGCTAAAGCTTCTGGTGGCGTGGACGCGACGGTAAACCTTGGTCTATCGGCGATTCCTACGAGCATGATTCTACCGGGTATCTTCCTAATTTCAGCTTTCATCGCGACAGCAATGGGTACGTCGATGGGTACCATCGCTGCGGTAGCACCTGTTGCATTAGGCATTGCTGATTCAGCGGGCATGAGCATTCCACTAACAGCAGGTGTTGTTCTGAGTGGTGCTATGTTTGGTGACAACCTGTCTATCATCTCTGATACCACGATTGCCGCGACACGCTCGCAAGGTTGTGAGATGAGAGACAAGTTTAAAGAGAACATCCGCATTGCACTGCCTGCTGCTCTTATCGCGATCGTTATCTTTGCTTTCAACAGCACGGCAACTCAGGTTCCTGAAACAGGCCCAATCGAGTGGCTAAAAGTACTGCCGTACATCACCATCCTAATTCTTGCGGTATCGGGCATGAATGTATTCGTCGTGCTGACAATTGGTATCTTGCTGGCGGGTGGTGTGAGCCTAGGTTCTGTTGAGCACTACGGTTTGACGGATTACGCTCAAGATATCTATGCAGGCTTCGGCAACATGCAGGAGATCTTCTTATTGTCGATGCTGATTGGTGGTTTGAGTGAGCTGATGCGTCGCCAAGGTGGATTGGCGTTTCTGACTAACTTGGTAAGTGGTGTGATTCGTGCGTTTGGTTCTTCCCACTCTAAGCAAGCGAATGGCCGTGCGAGTGAGCTAGGTATTGCTGGCTTGGTATCTATGGTGAACCTATGTACGGCAAACAACACGGTAGCAATCATTGTTTCTGGTAGTGTGGCTCGCCAATTGGCGGAAGAGAACAATGTGTCTCCACGTCGCTCAGCAAGCTTGTTGGATATCTTCTCGTGTGTGATTCAAGGCGTATTGCCTTACGGTGCGCAGGTATTGCTATTAGGTTCGGTATTTAACCTATCGCCTTTGGAAATCGTGTCTAACTCATACTACTGTTTTGCACTTGCAATCGTGGCTGTGGTTGCTGTGTTTATCAAACACCCAGCGCGTCAAGTGGCTCAAGCTTAGTAGTAATTGTCCAAGTTGAGTGATCTCAGACTCTAATAAGAAGGCTCCGAAAGGGGCCTTTTTTGCGCCTGAAAGAATTGTTTGGAAGCTAATTCTGATTTGAATATAGATAAAACCGCCCATGTGGACGGTTTTGAGTCTGACTAAAGTTGGCTTTCAAGCTCGCTGACCGTTGCGACATTACAGTAACCAAAGCTAAGCGCTGCCATGAAAGCGGCATGGACATGAGCTGCTGGAACCTTAACGCCATTGAACTCCATGTCTAAGGTTGTGCAAGCGTCATGCGCTACGTGGCATTCATAGCCTAAGTCGTTTGCTGCACGAGTTACAGCATCAATACACATGTGGCTCATTGCGCCAACGATGATCAGCTTTTCAACGCCTTGCTCTTTTAGCACTTTGTTCAGTTCGGTGTCTCTAAAGCTATTGATTTGATGCTTTACTATGACTGGCTCACCGTCTAGCGGAGTCACGCTGCTGTGGATTTGAGCACCGTCTGATTCTGGTAAGAAGAACGGAGCATCATTCGTCGGAAACTCATGACGTACATGAACCACAGGAAGTTGCTTGTCTCTGAAAGCGGATAATAACTGTGCACCTTTTTCTGCTGCTTTCTCTGTTTCAGACAGCGCCCATTTTGCACCTTCGTATGAAGGGAAATAGTCATTTTGAAAGTCGATAAGTAGTAATGCAGTGTTTTTCATAGTTTATACCTTTGTATTTGGTGTATTGCGGTGTAGGGATATTATGAATACTCTGTAGTTTTTATCGCACGTCAAAAATGACAGACTCTATGGCAATAGTGACAAAATCAGTAATGGTCGAAATCATCGACTACCCAGGCTCTCTGCAAAGTGCCGTGTTTGGCGTGAAAGAGTTTCTGCAGATGGCAAATTCTCTTGAACCTTCGGCTGAGAAGACTCAATTCAACGTTCAGATCCAAGCGCATGACAGTGTTAGTGTGTCGAACGCCGATATCATCATACTCCCACCGAATTTAGATGGTTGTTACTATCTAGAGCCGAGTGACACCTTGCTTGAGTACCTGATTGAGTCTCACCAAAGGGGGGCGATACTTTGCTCAGCTTGTGCGGGCGTGTTCATTTTGGCAAAAACAGGTTTGTTAGAAGGGCGAACCGTGACCACGCATTGGCAAGCGCAGCAACAGTTTTCGGAGCAGTATGCTGAAGTCGATGTTGATGTCGACAAAATCTTGATCGATGACGCTGACATTATTACTGCGGGTGGTTTGATGTCGTGGATGGATCTTGCTTTGTTTATCCTGACTAAATACACGACACCGACTAACACTCGTAATCTAGGTAAATACTTGGTGCTTGATACGGGGTTGAGAGAGCAACGTTACTATCAGAGCTTTGTGCCGAACTATGCTCACGGTAATGACAAAATTGTGTCGGTGCAGCGTTTTATTCAAAAGAACCATCACCTTTCGTTGTCTCTTGATCAATTGGCTGAAGAAGCGTTTATGACTCGAAGAACTTTTATTCGTCAATTTACAAAGGCGACCAGTTTTACGCCGATTAACTATATCCAACATGTGCGTGTTCAAAGTGCATGTGAGTTATTGGAAAGCTCCCACAAACCGGTAGAACAGATCAGCTATCTAGTTGGTTATGAGGACGTAAACAGCTTCCGAAAAGTCTTCATGAAAATCATCGGTTTAACACCATCAAGATTTCGTTCTAGATTTCTTTCTGAGGAATGATTTACCATAGATTGATATTCAATACTTATCACTCGCACTGATTCAATGGTTCACTTACTGAATATGTGACGTGATATTGAAATGATCTTTTCTCGAACATAAATGGAATTTTGATGCTCGCTATTCCCTTGCCATTTGTTGCTGCTCTTTTGTTATTTATCACGGCCGTTTTGCTTCGATATAGTTACCCACAAACAAGTCAAAAACCATTTTGGTTTATCATGTTGTGTGCATTGATGATTACTGTCGTTGGGCTACGTTGGACGTTTGATATTGCACTGTTTCGTTTCTTACAACCGGTTCTAGGGGCAAGTGTACCGGTGGCTGCGTGGCTCTGCTTTGCGGGAGCTCATCGAAGTAAACCTTTGTCTGTTTTGCATCGCTTAGGCCCAGTCGTTGTTCTGGTTGGCTCCTTTTCTTATTCGTATATTTGGGATGGAACGATTGATCTATTGTTGATCTCGCTATATCTCAGCTATGGCTGCTTGTTGTTGAAATCATCGTTTAACTTCCCAGAGCACGTCAGGCTGAGTGATGTATCGAATGTTTTGTATGCTGAGCGTACGGCAGGTATAGCCTTACTGTTTTCGGCTCTCGTGGATAGCATTATTTCGTATGATATTTTGCTGCTTAACGCACAACACACCGACTTAATTCTGTCTATTGGTTACCTAGTTCTTATTCCCGCAATTGTTGGGGCTGTAGTCGTTGTGAGTACTAGCACGGCACCAATTCAGGAACAAAACCAACAGCAGAGTGAACTGACAACGTCAAACCATTATCCTGAAGCAATTGATGTATCTCCGGCATCGTCGACAAGCTTAAAAGTGGATGAAGAAGTCACGCAGATCGTCGCTAAGTTTGATGCGTTAATGAAGGATCATCAGGTGTTCAAAGATCCTGATTTGTCCCTCAATCGAGTGGCGAGAAAGCTAGGTATCCCAGCTCGAAAAATATCGTCTGCGGTTAATCAAACTCACCACCAGAACATTTCAAAGGTGATTAACGCCTATCGAATTGAGCACGCTAAGACTCTCCTGATGCAAAGTGATGAAGCGATAACTGATATCTTCCTTAGTTCCGGTTTTCAGACTAAGTCCAATTTCAATCGCGAGTTTTCAAGGATAACTGGGCAAACTCCGAGTGAGTATAGAAGTTCGCCACAAGTGTTAGATTGAGTGTGTTTGCTTTCCGTTTATCAATTCAGAAAGCTAACGATGTCGTTTAAGATCAATTGATGTAGCTGGTCGCGTGATATACCGACGCCATCTTTACAAATAATGCCATCGCCTGGCACTTCTTCTTCAAGCATCGGTACTGCCCCAGGTTTGCAACTTTGAATGAAGCTGAAATGGGTAGCGCTTTCATAGACCTTATAGCGTCTTAAATTAACAGGCATGTGCTCAGCAATGTAGCCAGATTCTAATGCCTGAGGTAGATCCCCAATATCAATCCCAGCCGCCAATATTAAGGTTGGCACTGTAATGTCATTTAAGTTGCCGACTGAGAAACTGCGAGCAAGCCCCAGATCAAGGCTAACTACACGTTGAATTCGAGGGTCTGAAAGGTTTTTATTGCTTGGTTCTGAGGGTTGGGCTTGTGATAGCCCTAATTCATCAGACAGCCCACAGGTACGCGGGTTAGGGTATATAAGACACTCGGCTTCAAAGGTCGCTCTATCTATTTTCGCTCCTGCCAATTGCATCACTGTCCAGCCTCCTAACGAGTGTCCGATTGCAGCGATATTGTTGGCGTTAACAGTTTGCTTCCATTGAACTTCGCTTAACAGGTAATCGATGGTTCGAATGATATCTCGCGGCCTTTCCCACCACTTGGCGGCTTGCTCTGGAGATTGGTCGAAAGAGGTGGTTCCCGGATGGTCAGTGGCCGCTACGATGTAGCCACGACTCGCAAGTTCGGTCGCCAACCAATTTTGGTTTCGCCAGTTTCCTCGGTAGCCGTGTGATAGCAGTACTACTGGAAAAGTGCCTGAGTGAATCTCAGCATCTTTGATGACTTGCGTACCGATGAACGCTGGGTTATCGCCAATCAAGGTTGTGTCTGACACATCTTGTGTGGGATACCAAATGGCAGTGTTTAGCGGGCGATTAGGATCGTCAGTTAAGGTGACTTGAGTGAAGCCGACACCGGAAGCGATGGATGAAGCGCAAAGGAAAAGTAGGGATGTGAACAGTAAATGTATCCATTTCATGGTTTAACTCCAATTGAGGTGATTGGAGCCAATATGCGCTAAAGCCAGTGAGGGCGAGACCTCAAACACGATTGAGGACGCCCTAAATCGTGTTTGAGTACAAACTTAGCTATTTTGGATGTGCCTAATTCAGTTTCTTAGTCACGAACTCTTTGTTTCTGACCATCAGCCACATCAGGCCGCCTAGCGTACCGACGGATAATTGAATAAAGCCTAGGTTTTCAATCAGTGACTCTGGGCGTATTGAAACCAACACCATGCCAAGCGAGCCACAAATCATGCTGAAGAACTGTATCAGTGCGACGGCAGAGCCCGTGTCATGATCTTGTTGATTCAACATCAAGTTGGTACCCGGTACTCGCATGATGATCGCCATTAATGTCGCTGGTGCAGCGATGAGCATGAAGAACCAAGGGGACAGGTCGCCAATAGTTAGGGTGAAGATTCCCGCAAGCGCTAATAAAGCAAAACATCCAGAGATGACATTTTGAACTGATATTTTGTAGGACAACTTCATATAAATTGTTGGGCCAAATGAGGCACACAATGCATTGAACGCGAAAGCGTAGCTGAATTGCTGTTCGGTCAACCCGAAGTCATTGATGTAGATATAAGAACCTGCGGCAAGAAAGCCCATCAGCGCCATTGGTGTGATAGAGAAAATAACCAGCAGCTTTATGAACGACCGATTCTTCATGACCACGGCCAGCCTTCCCCATGACCGGAAAATAGAGCCTTGGTATTTGCTTTCAAGCGTCTCTCGGTAGCAAAGCGCCAATACTGATGCGAATGCACCAAAAATAGCGAGAGTGACGAACATCATTCTCCAAGACGCTATTTTCAGCAGGAAAGCACCAAATACAGGCGCGACCATTGGTGCGATGATCACCAGTGACATGATAGTCGCCATGATCTTTTCACGTTCTCGGCCGTCATAAAGATCTTTTACAATGGCAGTCGCGATAACGGTGATGGCACTGCCCGCAAAGGCTTGGAATACACGAGCACTAATCAACTGTTCGATGCTATTGGTCATCGCGCACAATATGCTCGCGACCATATAGCCCGCTAATCCAATTAATAGGATCGGCTTACGACCAAATTTTTCGCTGAGCGGCCCCCAGAACAAAAGACCGATGGCGTAAGTAACGAAGTAGCTGCTCAGGGTTAGGTTGACCATGGATCGGTCAGTATTAAACACCTCGACCATCTGCGGAAGCGCAGGTAAGTAAAGGTCGATGGTCAATGGAGGGAAAGCACTTATTATGACGAGAAAAAATAGCATACCGGTCTTTCCCAGTACTGGTTGTGGTCTCTTCAAGGTGGCTCTCCGTTGTCCAAGATAGGTTTCTAATTGATGTGATATTGATATACAGAAGGCTAAGGCACGTCAGACAAGAAGGATAGAGGCGTTCGAGAATATAGTGAAAGTATCGATGAGCTTATCTCTATGAGTTCGAATCTACGAAGTCGGTCTGCGCACTGAATTGTATTACAAAATATTATTACTTTTATAGCTAACGAGTTCAATCAGTTAGTAGCAGGGTAGCTTGTAATCGCCAACGACACATTGTAATGATTATCGAGTTGGCTTGTTATCTTTTCTTTGGGCGCTTTTCGACTAAACCGTTACGCTCTAAACCGCGTCTAACGCTACTGCATAGCTTACCAAAACGGCGCAGTTCTTCGAAGTTAGGGCCTTGGCCAATGGAAATACTGTGCTCCCAATACATTAACTCGCTGTCGACCATCTCAAGTAGTTTCTTAGAGCAACCCGAGCAGTTTCCTTTTGGACCACAGATAAACGTCTCCGACTCGTAAAGTGGGAGTTCGTTTTTAACTTCTTCAATTAAGTTAAGCATTGCCAAATTTAGATTAGGCTTTTTGGTTGCTAGTGGTTTCAAGCTTGGTGCTTGCGCAGTTATCAAAGAAGAAGTTTGTGTGTTGTGGTGCAAATTCAAAGCAGCTGATGACATATCAAAGGCCTCAAGGAGAGAAGAAGGTGGGCATGCTACTCTTCACAACAAAGTGAATCTTGATGTAGTTCAATAAGCGTGGAGATATATCCAAAAGAGGTAGGAGCCACAAGCGGTGTGACTCCTTTTTTAAAGCTCTTTACTAATGAGAGATTTTAGAATTCAGCGTCGAACTGGAACTCCATCCACTCTTTGGTGACTGGGTGGTGTAGTGCTAGCCTTTCTGCGTGTAGGTGCAGTCGGTCGGCTTTGTTGCCATATAAGCCGTCACCAACGATAGGCATGTTAAGCCCTTCTTCATGTGAACAGTGAACACGTAATTGGTGTGTGCGGCCCGTTTTCGGGTGCAGATAAACCTTTGTTGTGTCTTGGCTTCGCTCAATCACTTCCCATTTCGTTTCAGCAGGCTTGCCGTGTTCGAAGCAGACAATCTGACGAGGACGATCGTATAAATCTCCACGTAGTGGTAAGCGAACATAACCTTCATCTTGCTCTAAAACGCCTTCTATCATTGCCACGTAACGCTTCTCAACTTCACGAGTAATGAACTGCTTCTGTAGGCTTTTGTTCGCACGTCGTGTAAGCGCAAATATTAGAATGCCAGAGGTCGCCATATCCAAGCGGTGGATAACAAATGGCCCTTCAACATCGGGATGCATTTCTTGAACACGAGTGTAGGCCGAATCTTTTATGGTTTTACCCGGTACGGATAGAAAACCTGCTGGTTTGTGTACCACAACGATGTGATCGTCTTGGAACAGGATATCGAGGTCTTTGCCTTCTGCTGGGTTCTCTAGCAATGGGTTGGGATCGACTTCCAAGCCTTTCATCATATGGCCTAAAATCGGTACACACTTACTTTGGCAAGACGCGTAGTATTTCTTGTGCTTACGGATTTCCGATTTCGGTGAACGACCCCACCAAAATTCAGCCAATGCCAGCGGTGTGTAACCGTTCAAATACGCGTATTGCAGCAGCTTGGGAGCGGCACATTCGCCAGAACCCGCTGGTGGTATCTTGTTTGGTGTGTCTTCAAAGATCTGGTTGAGATCCTCAATGTTTCCTTCCGCATTTTGGAAAGCGTATTGTGAAAACAGTTTGTGCTGAAGCTGATGAGAAAGGTGTGCTCTTTGCTCTTTTAGCTCAGCAAGTTGAGTCGTGAAAACATCAACTTTAGCTTGCAACACTTGCAGGATCTGTTCCCAGTTGAGTTTTAGGTACTTCTGCTGGTTCTTGTCGGCGACACTGGCTTTGTTAAGCTCATTGTTCAGTTGCTCGAAGGCTTGTTCATCAAGGTTTTCTTTACCTTGCTCACGTTGTTCTTTACGTGTTTTTCGGCCTTCTATAATCAACAAACGTTGTGCTTCGATCTCTTGCTCCGCTTGCGCTTTTTGCTGCGCCAGTTGCTCGCATAACTCAAGGTATTCAGTGTTTGCTTGCAGAGCTTTAAACTCAGCGTTGACAGCCATCATATCGGCCGTATCTTGATGGAAAAAGCTGTCACTGCTCAGCATGTCGAATACGGGTGGTACAAAGTGAGGCAATAGATTTTGGTCGGCGATTTTTCCAGAGAAAGCAGAGAAGTAACCCAATTCACCTTCAGGGCTTTTCACCAGTAACACACCAAACATTTTGCCGCGACCATCGTCAGAATCTAAGCCGAAGTCATGTTGCCAATCGGTTTGCGTTTCTAGATATTGTTGAAGCTGATGAGAGGCGATTTCACACAGTGGATGCGGTTCATAATAGAACGGGAATGTGAAACGCTCAGGCAACGAATATGACTCGATCGGCTGTTGAAAACGAGTGAAGCAATGCTCAGGAGTATGGCTGTTTTCTGAGTCGTGCGTTGGTTTTGATGAGTGCATAGTCGTATTAATACTTATATCGTGGTGATAAATGGTTGTGAGTCTACTGTGTATGTTTAAAGGTTTTAAACACAGTACAAGGCGGCGATTCTACTCTTTATCGAAAAGCGCCTCAAATAAGAAATGGTTCTATTACTGGATAGCTAAGCGAGACGGTTAACACGGAACCCATGAGTTATGGCCTGAACTTCATTAATTGATGAGTAACTTCTCGTTTTTAATCATAGAAGGTAACTTCACAAACGAAGGGTGGTAGCCTTGCGCCCTCTTATGAAAACTAAGGTAACGTTATGATTCCACTCAACACTTCGATTGTATCCGGTGTCGCTATTTCAGAGATCAACGGACAAATGAAAATGCTATTAATGAAGCGTGTTAAAGGTGAGTTTTGGTGCCACGTCGCAGGCTCGATTGAAGCAGGTGAAACAGGCTGGCAAGCTATCGTGCGCGAGTTTGAAGAAGAGACCCAAATTAAGGTGGAAGCTCTGTATAACGCGCAGTTTCTGGAGCAGTTTTACGAGGCGCATGTAAATGTGATTCAGCTAATCCCTGTGTTTGCGGTGCTATGCCCACCCAACCAAGCGATTGAACTGAATGACGAACATACAGAGTACCGCTGGTGCGATTTAGAGGAAGCGAAAGCACTTGCGCCGTTCCCCAACCAACATGCCGTCTACGATCATATTTGGTCGTATTTTGTCGATAAGCCAGTCAATCCGCTTTACCGAGTGAAATTGAATTAGCACTGGCTGTTTAAGAGCTAGGACTTACCAAGATACGGGGTTAAAAAGGCGCTTACCTGTTCTTGGCATAACCCTACATCGACTTTCACGCCGTGCGACTCGAGTATCGCCACACCACGACCATTATTGCGAGGGTCTGGGTCTAGCATCGCTACTACTACGTGTTTCACACCGGCTTTAACCAATGTACTGGCGCAAGCGGGTGTTCTGCCAACAAATGAACATGGCTCTAAAGTTACGTAAGCGGTAACGCCTTCCATTTCTCCATCCGTTTCGCAGTCATAGCCATTCAGTGCTTCAACCTCGGCGTGGTTTCCACCGACCTTTTGCGTATATCCAACAGACACCACCTTATCGTTTTTCACCAAAATACAACCCACAGGCGGGTTTGGTTGGCAATCGGGTAGGGCTTGGCGCGAAGCTTCAAGAGCTTGCAGCATATATTGTTGGTTCATGGTCGTTACTCAGTATGACGAGAGAGCGCAGCAGTTAGTCGCCAGGCGCGGTTGATGAGCTGGTTAGTCACTAACTTACTAAGCTAATAAATTATTAAGCTAAGCAAGTGGGGGCATGTTCGATCTGATTGGGCTTTTAGTCAATGGTTTTAGTACAGAGGCAAAGTTTGATTCGACATAGGTTAACCATGCTAACTACGGTGTCATAAGGTAGAGTTGATGTTGTCTACGCAATAGAGCTCAATTATTGAATCACCACGATAATTAATTTAATAGGCTAGCCATAAATTCGCTGACCGGCTCTGACAATAAATCTTGTGGGTGGTCACCGCCAAAGGTAGCTAGCCCGCTTTTTCCTTCGATTATGCCAGACTTAATAATTGCTTTTGTTTTAACATCAACAACTGTAATTTTTACGCTTACTTTATCTGGCTTTGCTGACCATTCAGTCGCGCGATCTTCCCAGTGTAATATGGTAGGAAAAATTAAGTAGTCGAACTCATTGCTTTTCGCATATTCAAGGACAAAATTGTAATCAGCTGCTTGGTTAGCGATTGCGACGTTGTTTAGTTTTGTGAATAACTCTGATTGAAGAGCTTTACTCACCATTAGTCCTGAGCCTGAATAATAGTGCTTCCCATATTCCCCATTCTTTGAGCGGCCGATTAAAACTGAATCACTTGTTTCAAATTTAGCTGTCGAGTTTACATCCGTAACCTGAAGTTTATGTGTATCAGCACACCCAATGATAACTAAGCTTATAAGTATCAGTAACGCACGTAAAATCGACATAATAGCTACCTTATATGGATGTGAGCTAATATTAACCATAGTTTATATTAAACATATTAATGTATAAAATTTGCGACTAATTAGTACGAGCGACAAAGGACCCTTTGAGACTCAAACAACCAATCGTTAACTTGGGCCAATGAGTTAACCAGTTTTTAGATTGAACTCGTTGGTCAAACACGTCTCTGCTGCGATTGGTATTCGGTGTGATCTTTAAATCAAACAAACTCTCTAAACCAAAAGCGGAAATACACTCGATTTCTCCTGTCGGGCTTTGCTTGACGGCGACTGCGGTTTCTTTCTCTGGCCAGTAACTCATCGCATCCAATGAGCTTTGATAGGGCTGATCCTCGTTTCGAGTATGCATGTTGGCTTGATTGCGAACTTGCCAATTTAATTCAGGCAACCGTTGTTGAAGTAGAGCCTCGTATCTAAGACCCGATTCGTAGAAGGTATCAATAGGATCAAAGTAGATCACATCAATATCATTAAGTGGAGTCGGGGAAGCATAACCATGTAGGTCGTCCCAAACGAGATTTCGCACAAAGCCCGCCGAAACATAACACTGCGGTAAATTCAGTTGAGAGACACAGTCTAAAACCTGCATTCGCAAGGGATCTTGTTTGATCAACGTGATGATACGGTTGGCTAGCGGGTCAATCATTAGGTGTCAGAACATCGGTGACTTGGTAGTGACGTGTTGCGTTCTTGGAGGTTTCACCCCACTCAGACGTTTTTACTCGCTGTTGGTGCGCTTCAAACGCCTCACGGTTAGTGAATTCTTCATACACTTCAAAGCGATTAGGTTGAAGCGTGCTTTGACTGACTCGAAACACGATACAACCAGGTTCTTCCAGTGTCAGTTCTTTGTGTACAACCAGCGCTTGTGTGACGGCTTCTAGGTCGTTGTCTGGCACTAGAATATGCCCTTGCAGAATTACTTTACTCATAATTACGTCCATTTAATTACGTCTATTTAATTTTGTCCACTACGGCTTTTGTCTATCAAAAGCTCTCCCCGTTACAAACATAATCCCATTTTGATGTTGTGACGTATAGGCTAATGTGGCGATTAATTGTTCACATTGAACATAGATCTTGTTGCACTGTAACTTCTTGGGTGAGATGAGTAATAAAAGATAAGATACTGGAACTAAATCCGTGTTAGTCCGGTCTATTAAATACGTATCACTGAACTGTATTGATACTGAAATGAATTTGTCATCTGAGATAACTAATCTAAATTTCGAACAACGGCTTAAGAGATTGAATTGAGCCATAGTTGATAACTAGGTCATACTTTGATGTAAATGGTACTCGAAACTCTATATATTTTGTGATTTGTATCATTGAACTGGGCATCAAACACCGTTAGATTCGAATGGTTGGCAATAAAAATAGCTCATGAAGAGCAGTTAAAGAAAAGGAAATATCCCTTATGAAAAAAATGAGAAGAGCACAGCTTCATCGCGTTCGCATCCAATACTGGAAAGACACAGCGAAAGAAGCTTCAAAGAAATAAGCTTTAAATCGTAAAGCTTTAAAATAAGAAAGCTGAAAAGCTTAATCATATGTAAAACGTAACAAATCGATTTCAATAGCACTCTCAAGGACCTTCATCTGGTCAGCGACTAAAGAAATCATCCCCCCAAAGAGCTGGCAGGCATTAACAATAATGCAATTCAATGTCAGCTCATTAATACCTCCTAGATTATCCTCACTCAGCACTCTGAAGCAAAACCAAAACCAACCACCAATCCGTACCTTTGCCTCTATCACGAAAACCGTTGTTATAATTCAAAACACCTAACAATAAAACAGCAGCCAATAAAAAAGCTCCTGATTTCTCAGAAGCTTTGATTTAGATTTTGATATCTGATTTGGTTACCCGTTGAGGGTTCAGAATAAGTGACTCTATCGATGGAACAGTGTTTTCAAACTGACATCGTCCGTTCGGTTCAGCTTCAAGCTCAGTAGACACCCGCCAACACCAATCAGTACATAAATACCCAAAGACAAAACCGGCGCTTCTGCAATCGCACTGAATGGGTTGCTCGCCGTTAGTACCTTTATTGGTAGTGATGCGACGAGAGAGAAGAAGTCATTGATGCCATAGAATCCAAATACGGCGACCGAGAGTAACTTAATCGCATAGCTTGAGATAAAAATGACAAGCAGTGGAGAATTCACTAACTGCGAAATTGCCAGAGTAACGGTTGCTAGTGGCAATAAAACCAGTGCAACTAACATCATTCGCCCAAAGAATACCAACCAATTGCTCAGCACATAAAACAGTGATTGCTGCTCTACTATCAATGCCAATTGTTGTTCGCTTGAGACGTTCAATATCCAGAATAGGAAGTCAGCGAATAGAACTAATAGCGCGCAGATAGCCGGAATAACCACTAGACCGAAGCCTAGCTTAACGCCGTGAGTCATGGCATTGGATACTGGCATACTTCTCCAAAACATCGAGCTTCCTTCTTGGCGCTCTTTACGCAGTGTTTTAGGGATGTAAAGCGTCGAAAGTATGAGTGAAATAAGGCCAGCACCAAAGTAGATCACTGAGTTGAGGTCTTGTGCGAACTCTCTGTGTATGTCGCTTACGTCACCATTCACTTCCATTTGGAAGAAAAACTCATGCTGCGCTGCGCCATTGAAAAACAAACTAACGAACAGCAAGAAACCACATAACGCGATAAATAGAGGTAATCGAGTGTTAATTTTGTGCTCGATCAGTTCTTTTTCTAGCATATAAAAAGTTGGGTGCATTATGCCTTCTCCGTCTGTGTTGCAAGGAATAGGTCTGCGAGACCAACGTTGTAGATGTTACCCAATGATTCAACTTGCGCTTTATATTGGCCTTCCAATAACCACTTAGTGGTTCCTAGCCCAGGCTGTGAGGTCAGAGGATTGAGTTTCTGGATTTCACTTGAGTGGTTGTTTGCGACATCGATAATGAAATAGTCGTTTTCGATGTCTTCCATGCTCTTTTGCAGCACACAGTGGCCATGTTTTAGAATCAATACATCCGTTAATAGGTGTTCAATCTCTGAAACCTCATGGCTGGCAATGATCATCGCGCGTTCGCCGTCATGGAACCACTCTAGGAGGTGGCGATAAAAAGTATCGCGGTAGAGCAGATCTAGACCTAGCGTTGGCTCATCTAAGATCAACACTTGAGTGTCGGTCGCGATGATGATCGCAAGGTGAAGTTGTACCTTCATTCCTTTAGAAAGCTGCTTGATAGTCGAAGTCAGCTTAATGTTGGTGCTACTTAACGTTTGTTCTGCTTTTTGCTTGTTGAAGCTTGGGTGAACGCCTTGTGTGTATCGAAGCAGTTGCTTTACTGTCATCCACTCAGGCAATACGTTCACATCTGAAATGTACGATAAGTGCAACATGAGTTCTGCATGCTGGTGGATAGGGTGATAGCCGTTAACTTCTATCTCACCTTGATAGCTGTGTCCGCCAAGCAGTGATTTGATCAGAGTCGATTTCCCTGCGCCATTGTGGCCTAGCAGACCAAGCACTTGCCCCGGTTTTAACTCAAAGCTGATGTTCTCGACACCCACTTGATTTGAATAGGTTTTGGTTGCGTTTTTCACTGAAAGTAAAGTACTCATGACTTGTCCTTTATATGTTGTTCTAGCTGTTTCACGAGTTCTTCGACACTCATATCAATGATGCCTAGCGTCTCAGCGATGGCTGGGATCTGTGTGTTGATGAATGATTGATGTGCGGACTCTTTCAATTTTTGAAGTGCCCCTTCTGCGACATACATACCTTGGCCGCGTTTTTTCTCTACCAAGCCTTCATCCACCAGTAACTGGTAGCTTTTCATGACAGTAAGGTGGTTGATCTTGAGATCGGCGGCAACCGCACGCACAGAGGGCAGTGCTTGTTGCTCTAACCAAACACCTTGAAGAATTTGGTCACTGATCTTTGCCGCTAGCTGCCTAAAGATCGGTTGGTCGTCTTTCCATTCGGTCATAATTAAAACTGCATGGTGATATACATGTGTATAACACTAAGCTTTTTATTCAGATTGGCAAGGTTTTTATAAAAATGAAGAGTATATTTTTATGTTTGAGAGAAATGTATTGGGTTATGAGAACGCTTGAAGCCTACTTCCTTGTGGGCTCTCAAGTCGTTGTATGATCAATGGCAATTAAACAAGAAAAGGGAGGTCATCAATATTTAAATGAGGTGGTAGATAATTACTCCTCCGAGTGACTAGGTCTACTGTACAGATAACCTTGATGTAGGTTGTAGCCTAACTGACATAAGATATATTGCTGCCTGCGCGTCTCGACACCTTCATAAATCATCGTGATGTTTGATAAGCGTCCAATCTCCGATATATTAAGCAATACTCCTTGATGATAATCTCCTGACTCAATGTCTTTAACAAAACAACGATCCAGTTTTAGGTAGGTCGGAGAGATAGCACTAATTATTTCAATGTTGTTGTTACCTGTACCAAAGTCGTCTAGCGCGATGGTGATTCCAAGATCTTTGATCATTTTGATGTTGTCGATGACCTCATAGCCATAGCCAATGTTTGAATACTCTGTTATTTCTACGACAAACTCATTCGCTTCCATCGTGACTAAATGCTCTTTGAGCTTTGTAAAGTTAGATCCCACCAACGCACTCGGGCACACATTGACACCGTAGATATCATGGCTATTGTCTAACTTCGCTTTTTTTACTGTTTCAATGATTAAAATAGTATGAAAGGTCAACAAATTAGTACGTCTCATGGTGTTGATGAAACTCAGAACGCCTACGTTACGCACTCTAGACAATAACTCGTAATATAAAACGCTATTGTCGTCAGTGTTGATTATGGGCTCTTCCTCGAAGGATATGTGTCGCCAACGAAGCAGGTAAATGCCAAAGCCAAGAATATATGAGCGATAAAGTAGCGTGGCGATCACCAGAGAAAAAATTACCCACAGAAGCACAATATCATCACTGTAGAAAGTGATGGTTGCACCGGTTGGAAGTGGGGCTTGATAAATAGGCTGACTGTTTTCGCCTAGGTTTAATATGTAGTGACCATTTTTTTGTATGGAAACTGAATCAACCAAAAGAGGGAGTAATGAGTTCTTATATCTAGCTTCAATAGACCATTTAGAAATACGCGCAATGAGTTCGATGTCCTCTTTGGGGTCAGAGAAGCGTGAATAAGCAAAATCTAGGCTATCGTCAAAGTTTTCAATTTGGTCTAGTTCAACCATTTTTGATTGTGTTTTGGATATGTAGCATGAACCATAAGGCGTTGTCATCAAAACAGAATCCAGGTTAAGTGAGTGCCTCAATGCGTACACTGCAACTTCGCTATCACAGCCATAGTTCATTACTTCCTCTACTATTTGCTTTGCGTTTTTACTGTATTCATCTGCAATTTTCGTTGTATAAAGGATTTGGAAGAAGTAGACAACGAACAAAAAAAATGAAGAAACGGTACAAACGGCTATAAAGCCTCTGATCAACTCTTTTTGGTAAGTGTTGAGCATCAGCTTCAACATCTCGATATGGCTGAGCTTGAATTGGTTGATGTTGTATTTTGGTGTTATACGGTTGGTTGTACTTTTATCTAGGTCGATAAAATAACCAACCTTATAAAGGTTCGAGATAAGTTCACTATTATTGTTAATTTTGGCTTTCTTACACAGATTCCTATACTTTTTTCTTATCGAAGCAATAATGTTCTTTAAAGCGTACAAGCTGAACTCTTCATCGAAGTGTAATTTAAATGACTTTTCAACATCTCTAGCAGATTGAGGGTTTGATATCGATGAATGCTCAATAAGATATTTAAAAACAAAACTTTCTTTACTATTAAGACTTTCCTCTGATATCTTATTACTGTTCCTTTTTATGTATATTTTTTCTTCATTATAAATTAATTGCAAGCTCTCATAGTTATTGTTTATATTGAAAGAACAATGCATAGCTTAACTCCTAAGCGATAGTTATTATATTTACGTGATTGATATGTGATGCTGAGATTTTCATTCAACCTAAGAGTCCTTTCTAAATAACATAACTAAAATGTCACTATTTCTCTCAAGATGTTGATACTAATCGCAGAATTTTGGGGTCAATAACAGGTTATAGAGATGTTCACCCAAAACTTGAATTTATAAATAAAAGTTGATGATTTACAAGGGGTAAAGTGGATTTATCCATTTATTTTGGCATTTATCCATTTCTAGGGGCTGGATTTTTACTTTTTGTCTTGTTCTGTAATTTTTGTCATTCCCTCTTTGGAAAGCTAATTTGGCTTTTGGTTTTATATGATTAAATTATTTATATGTCAGATCGCCCGGTTTTTTATGATTATCTCGATATGGTTTATTTATTGTTAATTTTGAGAATATAGTTTTATTTTCTATGTTAATTTGTATTGCACTTGTTTTTACTTCTGTAGTTGGACTGTTTCTATAAGGATGGTTTGATTTTATTTTAATGTCATTTAAGTTCATGTAAATAAAGGAAATAAATTCAAGATTACCCGATCTATAAGAAAAGGTAATATCTAGTATTATTTTTCAGATCATAGTGTAAGTATGTCTACTTTGGTTGGTTGGATATTGACAATTATATTAGGGTGACATTGGGGAGTAATTTAAATGGTAATTTAATTACAACTAACCAAAGTGTAAATTATCTATATTTTGGTATGACGTAAAATTTACGTAAGTGGTATAGTTGATAGCATTTACCACTTACATAATTATATTGTGCTTGGGGAATTTAATTGCTTTGGTAAGTAACCCCCTTAGAGCCGAGTTATCTACTAGACAAAAATCGCATTTCGACTTCATCGGGTGGGATAGGTTTGCTGAACAGAAATCCCTGTAAATATTGATATCCGCAACTGGTTAAGAAAGCTTTTTGTGTTTCAGTTTCGACCCCTTCCGCAACCACCTTAAGCCCCAATTTTTCACAGATAGCATAGGTGGCTTGGACAATCGCTTCGCTCCCTTTATAGGTGCCATGGACGAAGCTTTTATCTAGCTTAACGGTACTAATTGGCAAGTCATGTAACATAGAGAGTGAGGAGTAGCCAGTGCCGAAGTCGTCAAGGTGTAGCTCAACGCCTAGCGCTGAAATATCGTCTAATGCTTGTCTGACTTCACCGTGTTTGAAGATCATTGAGGATTCAGTGATCTCAAGGGCGATACTTTTAGGTTGTATGTTGTAGAAGTTGAGCATTGCCGATAGTTGCTCTGCAAAAGTAGTGTGCATCTGGATACACGAGATATTGATGCTCATTATCAACTCGTCATCAAATTCTCGGTGCCATATCGACAGTTGCTTAAGTGCTGAATTAAGGACCCACTTTCCTAGTGGAACAATCTGTCCAGTTTCTTCCGCTAGGCTAATAAACTCATCAGGCTCGATGTTGCCCAGATCTTTATCCGACCATCTAAGTAGGGCTTCAAACCCTTTAACTTTATTGCTATTGGTGTCCATTATCGGTTGGTAATGAAGATTGAGGTCATCACCTTCTAGTGCCAGAGTTAACCTATGGCGTATCTCTACTTGCCGATGCAGAATCTGCGCTAAATTTGGAGTAAAAGTTTGGAAGCGGTTCCGACCATTGGCTTTGGCAACATGCATCGCCATTCCGGCCTGCTTTAACAATGATTCTTTATCCGTGGCATTATCTGGAAAATGAGCAGAACCTATGCTGCAACCTACAGATAAGGTGCCAATTCCTTTTATTTGGAAGCTTTTGTTCAAAGAATCGATAATGCGAGAGCAGAGTAACGGGATATTTTGATTTTTTCGGGCGTGAGCAATCACGATGAACTCATCACCACCAAAGCGACCGATTGTGCATGTTTCGTCGAGGATCTGTTTAAGACGCTTGCCAACTTTTTTGAGTAGTTGGTCACCAACACTATGCCCATAAGTGTCATTCACCAACTTAAAGCCATCAAGGTCCACAAACATCAATTCAAAGGGCGAGCGACAGGCAATACTCGATTCGAGCCTTTTGGTGATCCCGCGGCGGTTGTAGAGCTCAGTGAGACAGTCGTGCTCTGCGTTATATCGAGCTTTAATCAAATTTTCTTTTTGTTTGGTGGTACAGGTTAGGTTTAATAGCAGTTCACTTTTGTCAAACAACCACTTTCCATGAACATCAAAGTGGTGGGTTTTATTTTCAATTTTACAGCTGACTTCCTCCAAAATGTCTCGACCTTTGCGAGCTGAAAATAACCATTGGTCTGCAACTTCTTCGCTTGAAACAAAATCGGATAGGCGACTAAACGGCGAGCCGTAGTTTTTAGAAAAAGCGGAGTTTGCACTCACTACGCTTCCCACTTTGTTGAATAAAAGAGAGAGGTTGGAACCATCAGAGTATGTGAGATCGCGTTTTAAGCTCTCTTCTTCTGCGATGACTTGCGCTAGCATCCCTGTTCGGCCATCGGGTAATGGGATTCCAGAGAAAAGACATAGTGCGCGTTTAGAAATGTATTTTGGGGTGAAGTTCCACCAAGTCTTTACACTTTGATTTCGCTGAAATTGTCTCTGATATTCTTCAAGCGTTGCTTCGATCGCTTTTGACATTTCAACACCAAAATCGCGTGAGGTCAGTTCAAATAGAGATTCAGACTCCCAAAGAGGGAGGGCACTGCTGTTTGCCCAGGTTATTCGCTTATTATCAATGTCATATATCCAGATAGGACACTTTAGATGTTCGAAAGGTTGGTAGCTGGTCATCATAATAAATTCGGGGAACTCATACTTTAATCGATTTATGCAGACAGATGTCGTGCTTTGGCAGTGCGTCTATCAAATTGAACTCTGATCTTTAACAGCCGTGAAGGAGCTATGTGTTAAAGAAAAATCAGGCGCTAAAGATAAATTAGCGACAAAAATAGCGTTTAAAGATTCAGTGAACGGATAATTTTGGTTACTTTTCCTTTCGGGGTGCTTTCAATCGCATAGCCTTTATTGTCCCCCAAAATTTCCCCGTTGATGAAGTTCCAACCTGTTGATGTCTTGACGATTTCTTTCGGGAAGCGATCGTCAAACATTGAATGATTTGTGTATACCGTCTCAATGGCTTCAAATAATAATTGGGCTTGATCTTGGTTAGTGACGATGAAGTCTTCTTTCAGGCACATTGTTAATTCTGGAAGGGGTTGAGTAGTGAAAGGTTCAGTCATCGCGCCGACTACCCCATTATGTGAATAAAAGCGATATGAACCAGAGCTGCTTTCGTTGCCATCTGGAGATTTAATGCTTGGGGTTGTTAGGTAGAAATTACAGTTGAAGACCATCTTTTGGATAATACTATTTTGTGGTGTGACTTGAATATCTATCCAAGAGCTTACTTGCGCTTTGATTTGATTCATCACCTCATGTTTATTAGGAGCAGCGGTGACTCGTGTTGCCAACAAAGCGGTTATGGTCAGTAACATTAAAAGCGATTTGTTCATCTTTAAGTGGCCTTGTGACAAAGTGACTTTTGTTTAATCAGTAAGTCACCGTTGTTTATTATTTGAGTTAATGATTAGCCGAATAAATGTTACTTGAAGAAGACTTTACTTGATAGAGGGGGAGAGAGCTTGATAATGGAACATGCTATTTGATTGGTTAAGTAATCGTTTTCTTCAATTTTTTAGAATACGATCGCGGTTTTAAAATCTGTCATTTTGTTGATTTGAAGTGTTACTAACTATTGTGTTATTAATGTTTAGCAAGTTTATTTGAATGAGTTTTGTAAATTCTTTTAATGTAAGCGTGCGTAAGAAGGTAAGCAAACGTAAGCATTTAAGCGTCTAGATTTTCCGTTTTTGACGGGAAATCAATCAATAAATGAGCGTTTTTGTTGCTGAACGATGGTTTGTAAACGTGTATGTACAAAAGTGATTAATATGTTTTGCGTACGGTAAGTTAGTGACTTCAATAACAATATTGATGATATATGAACAGTATATATACTGCCCTCGCTTTTAATAAATGCTGGTGATAGAAATGTCGAAAACCAAAGTGCTGATTGTCGAAGATGACCAGGCGATAGCGCGTTTAACTACGCTTTACCTCGAAGCTGAAGGCTACAATGTTAGCGTTGTCCATGAAGGGGATTTGGCCATTGAAGCGATCCGCAGTATTGAACCCGATCTCGTTCTGTTGGACTTGATGCTTCCAGGAATGAGCGGCGCACAGATTTGCCGACAGGCTCGCGAATTTTATAATGGGATTATCTTAGTATTGACTGCCTCTGCTGATGAAATGAGTGAGGTTAGTTTGTTTAAGTTTGGCGCGGATGATTACGTAGCAAAACCTATTCGTGGTCATGCATTATTGGCACGAATTGAAGCACTATTGCGTCGCGCAGCCCCTGTTGTTGCTGAGCCTGACACGACCGCTGAAACCCCAGGTGAAATTGTGATCAACAGTACAGCTCAAAGTGCCACTCTGTACGGACAGAACCTAAAGCTCACCTCTGCCGAGTTTGAAATTCTAAATCTTCTTGTTAATAACATTTGTCAGGTCGTTACTCGAGATCAATGTTGCCAGCTATTTAGAGGTATTGATTATGCCTTTAACGACCGCTCTATTGATATGCGTGTTTCAGGGTTGCGCCGGAAGCTGCGTATGCATGCAAAAGATAAGCAGTTGATCCGTACGGTTCGTAACAAGGGGTATATGCTGGTTGTATAAGTCTATCGCGGTGAAACTTCGATCTGTTTCTATGTTTACTCGTTTGTACCTTGGAATTGTGGCAGGGATGTCGGCAACGATCTTTTTGTTTTGGAACCTTGGTGAAGGGCACATGCGGCGTACCCAGATCGAAATATTCCTTAATGATGGCATCTACTTTTCTGAGCAGTATGTTCGTCAACACAACCGAGAAAACTCGCTATATAAAGAACTCGACAGAACAGGCTACCAGCAATTTTATATTTTCAATTTACGCCTGTTGGAGAATTGGTCGGGAGAGGCTCCGTGTCAACGATGCGAGTTATTTACCACCTTGAATGGTGTACCGGTATACCTAAGTGAAAATAATCTCTATTCGGCAGTATTTCAGCTACCAAATTCTAGGTTTAGCTTTGCGTTCAGTGAGGTAGGCGATTTCTTCTCACCTGAAATTGAGTGGTATGAAGATTCAGAAAGAAACTTTCTTATTGGGCTTTTGTTGGCCGTTATCTTCGCTATTGGCGCAAGTGTTTACTTACCTGTTAGGCGTTTTCAAGAAAGAATAGAGTTACTTGTTGAGAAACAGAAGCAGTTTGGTAAGGGGAAGCTGAGTACTCGCTCTGACGTAGATGATATACACCCAGTGTCTGAGCTAGCCAAAAGTTTTAACTTCATGGCTGAGGAGATTGAGAGCAAAGTAAAACAAAGTCATATATTTGCCCAAGCGATTCCACATGAAGTCCGCACACCGCTAAGCCGTATTCAATTGGCGACGGATCTCTTAAGGCGGGAAGCTCCAGAGCATCATCAGGTTTTTTTCGATGATATTGATACCTACATCGGCGATATCAACGACCTCACGTCAGAAATTATCATGCTGTCGAAATTGAATGTCATGGATAATTCTTTCTTCGAGCTTGTTAAAGTGAAAGCTGACCTTCGCGAGTATTGTTTAGATAGAATCCGTTACTCGGAGTTAGACAATGTTATTTTTGAGTCCAAAGTAAAGCTAGAGTGCAAAATTAAGTGTGATTGCTCGATGGCGCGTTTGGTTTTTGATAACGTGATTAAGAACGCTGGGAATTACACACAAGACAAAGTCTGGGTAACTCTGGACGAGAACTCAGAAAATTGGCTGGTTCTGATTGAAGACAATGGCTCTGGGATACCGGAGGACAGTCGTGAAGAAGTATTCCTTCCGTTTTCTCGCTTAGATTCTAGCAGAGCATCAGCAACCGGTGGGTTAGGGTTAGGTCTAGCAATCGCGATTTCAGCGGCTAAAAAGCTTTCTTGGGACATTCGGATCTGCGATAGCAATCGCGGTGGTGCTAAGTTCTGTATCTTAATCCCAAAGATCGCGTAAATGATTTTAGTAAGAGACCAATTAGACTCTTAAAAATGAAAGCCACGGTTTAATATCGTGGCTTATTATTTTAATTAACTTACTAATTATCATTCACTATCAATTGGCAAAATTTACCAAGTAGAAAATCAAGCTTAGATGTTGTTGGCGCTTAAACGATGAAGGCCATAAATAGCATGATCTATGATACGGCCATTTAAGTTCTCGTTACGAGTTATGATACCTTCTAATGTGAAATGTAAGCGCTCACAAACCTTGCGACTACTCTGGTTGCCAGTTGCAGCTGATATCTCCACCTTTTCCATATTTAACTCATTGAAAGCAATATCAATGAGCTTCTCAACTACGCGTGTAACGATCCCGTTACCTTGGTAAGTCTCAGACAACCAATAGCCTATCGTGACTTTCTGTTTGCTGTGGTCAATGGTGTTAAAGCTACAGTTACCGACGATATTGTCTTTGTACACAATCGCACATGTCATGCTTTTGCCTTCCGCGTAATCATGTAGCGAGCGCTGGATGAAGATCCTAAAGTCCTGCTCTGTTTTACAGTGCGGTGGCCATGCTAACCACTGGCTAAGATACTCATTTTGGCTTTGTGAAATTTCCGCGTAATGAGAAGCGAAGTTCTCTTCAACCAGAGCGATGGATAACTCTTCATCGATAACTGTTTTAAACATGTTTTCCCTTTTCTTTTGGCTGATGATTTAAGTGTCTTTTGGTCGGCAGGTTATAATGTCGCACAATTTTGAATATGCAACCACTTGTGGCACGAATTATTCGTGATACGCTAGATCCATCACGAAATACATTAAACCTTATAATAATTGCGGGTATGATCGTTGGTCATGCATTAGTATTAGCAGCCTAAATATATAAAAACTATAAAAATACTAGGCTTAAGTAATGAATCAACATTGCCAAGAGGTAACCGTAGACCTAAGAAAGGCTCTATTTGGTATTGCTAAGGCGCTTGATAACGTCGGTTTTGAAAGCAAAAACCATGGACAGAGGGTGGGTTACATCGCGTATCGATGCGCTCTGAGCGTGGGGTGGGAAGAGGAGCAGGCACAGCTCGCATTTTCGTTAGGGCTAATTCACGACTGCGGAGTGTCGCAAATAGACGAGCAACGTCGACTGAATTCGGGGTTTGTTCCCGACTCGACTTATTACCATTGTCAAAAGGGCTACCAAATTTTAAAGGAGTGCCCTGTTCTTTCTATATTTGCTAAGCCAGTTCTTTATCATCATACCCCTTGGTTAGATCTAAAGACTATGAATATCAGTGAATTAGAAAAGGAACTGGCTGCAGTTGTGATGCTTGCCGACAGAGTTGACTATCTATATGGCATAACAGCTTCTGATCGTTATGGGAACCTAACCCCAGACGGTAAAGCGAGCATTATTGGACGTTTGACTGAGCAAGCGGATGAGATGTTCGAAACCAATCTTGTACAGCACATGTGTGAGTTGGTCGATCTGGATGATTTTTGGTTCTCGATGGAGACCCCTTACATCGAGAATATGAGAGATAACTTTGAACCTGTGCCCTTTTTCTCTCAGCAAATGTCGCTGGATGAGACAGTCGCCTTTGCCGAGTTTATTGCTAATGTCGTTGATACGAAAAGCTCGTTCACTTTCAAGCACTCGTTGAAGGTAGGGCAACTTTCTGAATATCTAGCTAAACAACTTGGTTATTCACACACAACGCAGAGAAAGCTCTATTTAGCTGGTTTAGTTCACGATATTGGCAAACTGCAAACCCCTGGTGACATTCTTCATAAGCCAGATTTGCTCACTGACGAAGAATACTGTTGTATTAAACGCCATGCGACAGATACTCGATTCGCGCTGCAGGAGCTATTTAGTTCGCCTCAGGTGTGTCAGTGGGCTTCCGATCACCATGAAAGGTTAGATGGTTCAGGCTATCCGATGGGTAAAACTGCTGAAGATTTAGATCAACCCAGTAGAATTGTTGCTGTAGTCGATGTATTCCAAGCATTAACCCAGTCTCGCCCCTATCGTAAAGGTATGACACTGGAAGAAACTCTAGCGATATTAACGGAACAAGTTGATAGTTATAAGTTGGATCGAGAAGTGTTTGAATGCCTTAGAAAACACGCAGAGTACTGTTTTGAACTATCGACGGACAAAAGAATGTACGCGTTTTAACTTTGGTCGTTTTTAGGATTCAACTCACCTTTAAATTTAAGGTAAATGGACTATCTACTTTATTCAAACAATGAAAAAGCCGACTGGGTGTTGCGCGAGTCGGCTTTTATTCACTTCTCTTTCTAGTCTTTATCTCTATCTACGCTCGATTAAAAAGCATCATCCACGATATCTTTAAGTCGATCGTAAGGCACATAGCCCGGTAGAAGCTGATCATTCATCATCATCGTTGGCGTTCCTGTTAAACCCAGAGCGCTAAAGGTTTGATGGTTAGTGGTTAGAACCTGGTTTTGTTCTTGAGTTGTTTTTAGTTCCGCTTCTGTGCCTGTCTTCTTGGCTACGGCTTCTAGTGAGCTTTTCGAGTGAATACCACTTTTTGCCATCAGCAGTCTGTTGACTTCAGGGAAGGCTGCTGGGTTATCTTTCCATACTTTCATCGCGTATAGAGCCGCATTGGTATCAAGGCCATCTACTTGTTGCTGCTTAAATGACAAGTACACGTTGATCACTTTAATGTCGCTGTTTTCAGAGGCTAATTGAACCAAGCCTTTTTCCAAGCGCTTACAGTAAGGGCAGTTGTAGTCAGTAAAGTTAACGATTACTGATTTGCCATTCGGGTTGCCCGTGATTGGGTGAGCGTCATTGTTATATAACCAGTCGTGACTCTCAGCTTGAGCTTTCTTTGCTTGCGCTTGGCCTGCGACATACTGCTCTAAACTGGTATGTAATCCTGAAATAGTAGAAGGATTCTCCTTCAGGAACTGGTTAATTTCTTCGAGTTGCTGGGTTTGTTCTGTGCTTAACTCAGCGAAGGCACTTGTGCTCATTAGTGAGCCTAAAATCAGTGTGCTAATCAGATGTTTTTTCATGTTGTTTTTCTCTAATTCTTGATAATCGTGAGCATGTTTTGGGTCGCGCTCACGGTATTATTGTTTGTTAAATTGGCTTTAATCGGTTCATTTGCTCTGCTCTGTTTTTCTTAGTGAGCGAGTTATGCAAAGTAGGTTCTTAACCACAGGCCGATAGGGGAAGTAACGCCGGTTGCGATGCTGCTGATCTTTCTATCTTTGATGATGACAATACTTGGCGTGACATTGACTCCCCAACTTCTGCTGATCGATCCAGAGAGATCATTGATAACAGGGAAGTCATACTCTTTGGCGTCTAAGAAGCGCTGAACACGTTCGTCTGGGCCAGATGAAAGTGCGACAGAAACTACTTGATGGGAGTCGCTGAAGCTATTAACCGTCGGGCTCACCAATTTGCACGCGCTACACCAAGTCGCCCAAAAATAGACAATAACGGGCTTACCGCTTTTGCTTAGCTCGATAACATCAATATCTTCCCCTTGGATCGACTGACCCACGATTGGTATCGCGTCTCCTTGAGGCATGCTTCTGCTGTGGTAAAAATCCATGGCAAACGAAACCACGCCAACGATCAGTATCATTGAAACGAGTTCCTTTCCCCACTTCTTAAGACGGCTTGGCTTTTTGGTTTCAGCCTTTACAGCGTTATCTTCAGCAGAGCTAGGCTTTTGTTCGTTGTTGGGCGTCTTCATCAATTATCTCGCAGCGTCGATGGCTTGAATAACAGTGTCACTGTCTAGAATTACGGGTAATGGAATACCATTTTTATAGCTCGGGCCATAAACGATATTAAATGGCACACCAAATCGCCCATTACTTTGTAAGTATTGAGTGACACTTTCACTTGGTGTTGTCCAATCGCCTTTCATCAAAACAATGTCTTCTTGTTGCAGGTGGCTGTAGACAGGATCTTGAAGAATGACGCCAATTTTGTTGGCTTTACAGGTGATACACCATTCAGCAGTCACGTCGACAAAGACTGTTTTTCCTTGCTCGACCAACTGAGGGATTTGCTTCGCATCCAGTTTTTGCCAAGCGAGATCGTCAACAATCGGAGTCGCCCAGTTATCAGCGGTGACACTACCGACGATCAATGCAGCACCAAACACCAAGGTTGTGGTTGCGACGATAGGAATCAGTACCTTGCGTCCTAATTTCATGCCAATCCAAATTAACACTGAAACGACGATAAACAGTGACAACAAGATGGTTGGGAACTTGCCAACGAATGGGCTCAGCAGGCTTGTTAACCACAGACTGGTGATGAACATCATTAAGCCAAATAGCAACTTAACTTTGAACATCCATGCCCCAGGCTTTGGAAGCAATTTGGTTAGGCTTGGGGATAGCGCGAAGATCAACCAAGGTGCGCTCATACCAATGCCGAGTGCGATAAAGATAGCCCACAACTCTTGGTAACTTGCGCCCAGAGCATAAGCCACTGCAGTTCCTAGGAATGGAGCACTGCAAGGCGTTGCCAATAGTGTCGCAAACATGCCTTGGATGAAGTGACCTGAATGTGAGTCGTCGCCTTTGGTTGCCATCCAAGTGTTCAAGCCTGATGGAAGCCTGAATTCGAATAGACCGAGCAGGTTAACTGAGAACAGTAGGGTAATGATCAGCATGAACCCGATGAACCAAACATTTTGGAACTGGATTCCCCAACCAATCGCATTGCCACCCATTTTCAGAACGGTCATGCCTAGAGCTAGTAGCGCAAACGAAGTGATAACCCCCGCAGCAGACGCTAGGAATGAGAGTCGGATATGGCGATTTGAAGCACCTTGGTTCTGAATGATGCTGTTTAACTTCATTCCTAATACGGGTAGAACACACGGCATGATGTTGAGGATTAAACCGCCCACTAACGCAAAACCAAGCATGACTAGAAAGCTGTTGTTGCTTGTTTGGTAAGCTATCGGGTCTGACCCAACTTGCGCGGTCATCTCTTCTGCAAAGTTAGTATCTGAAACGGTAATACTCACTGTGCGATCCGTTAAGTCGACCTCGCCGATCCAGTTACTCACATCGAATACTGCGGTCATTGTATTGTCTGTGATGTGGACGGTTGGTGGAGAGAAGAAGTCATCAAGCACTTCTTGCCCATCAATCAATACCATCGGTTTATCCCAGCCTTCCTTACTTGTTAGCTGAGTCACCAGTTGTTGTTTACTTTTATCCCAGAACAGGCCGTTTACTGAAGTGCGGTTAGCTTCTCGTGGAGATTGGCTCATGCCTTGATTGAACAAGAACATCGCTTCTTCATCGAGCTCTAATGTTTGCGGATCAATCGGCAATTCGATGTCGTAATCGGTTAACACACAGATATTGGTGCACGACGGAAAGGTGAACGACGCCTTGAACAGTGCTGGCTTCGTGTTGTCTTTCAGTGTCAACGTAACGGGAAAGCTGACGTGTTTTTTGTAGCCTAACGTCATCACGTCGAGTTGTTCGTAGTACTTAGGGATCGGCCAATGCCACTCTACCGACTCTATGTTTGTTGAACCAGACCAGTCCCAGCTTGGCGGAATGCCACCTTCGCCTGGGCTGCGCCAATAGGTCTTCCAGTCGCCGTCGAGCACGACATCGAGCACGGTTTGGATCTTAGAGCCGTCGTCCGATTGTTCACCCGTCGACATCATTCGCATCTTGACTGGTGGATGTTCAGGCACGCTGAGCCAGCCCGTCGTCTGTGCCAAAGCAGTAAATGACGTCATAACCAAAAGGGCAGTGACTAGCGTTTTCGCGCATGTACGCATGCAGAATGCCAACGAATCGACAAACTTAGTTAGTAGTGTGTTGTACACAAATGTATCTCCAAAAAATAAATAAAAGGGTGTAGTAGCCCGGTTATTTACTCTCTAAATATACAGTGCTTAAGATGTAAGCGGTGTTTTGTAGGTCGAGAAGAGCGATGGTTATCTCTAGACAATCTCGATATGTGCGGTGATAGGCTGTACGCAACAGCAATAAACAGGATAAAAGGAATCAGCCAACCTGTTTTAGGTGTCGCGAATGTGAGCATTTTGGAGCTTAGGCTGCACGCGCTAGAGTTTGGCGCTGACAGAGTTTTAGAAGCTTCTAAACCAAAAACGCTGGCATAGAGCTCAGACATTTTATCGAAAGATGCGACGATTGCTTGTGGGGGGCTGGTTTCTGAGCCGACAAGTATTGATTGTCCAATTAAGGAAGCTGAAGTGGTTACTTTGTTTGCAGACAGCGTACTCGCCAGACAAGTTACGATAACCAGTCCGGTAAAGAACAGCGCCCAAAGCGAATGCTTTTGTCGGCGGTTCTGTGTGGATAAGATAAGTAGCGATGTGTTCAGCAAATCAGTCAGTAATCTAATCAGTTAATAGTTAATAGTTAAAGCGAGCTCATTGAATTACGGTTAGCTTAAATAAGATCTCTTCGAGTCACAAGTCATGAAATTGTTAAAGTGAAACGATGTATAAACGCGATAAACCGTAGATACACGATAAACGATGCATAAACACCAACTCACGCAAATACGACATTGAGCTCTAGATAAAGTTCACAACAACTGGAAGTTATCGCCAATTTATCCTGTATAGAGTGCTCTATTCATTATCAGGAGATACAAAAAAGCCCAACAGTTCGTAGATGGACGTATTGGGCTTTAACCATTGGTGCTATCGGAAAGGTTTAGTGAGAACGGCGAGGACCGTTGCGCACAAGGTCTTTACCATTTTCAAAGATTTCTTTAGTGATCCAGCGAGCGAGTAAAACCTTGTGACTGCTGTTGAATACTGCAACGAAATGACGACCATCAGAATTATTGGTGGCCATACCTACGCCTTCAACGTCTTCAAGACCTAAGCCCCCTGCTTCTACTGAAATTAGGAATTGCTCTAGCTCTTCTAGAGACTCAATAACATCAAGTTCGTTGTTCATTTTTATGCTCTTTTGCTGTGAGCCAACATAGGATTTAAGGCGATTTAGTACATGCACCTAAATGACGATATTGGCTGTTGTTCTTTGTTGGTTGCGTACTCTACAGGTCATAAGAGGGGATTGGAACTCTCAAATATTAGATACAGGCTGATAATTTGCAAAGTTTTAACACAACATACGTTTAAATGCTTGTTATCCATCTTCTTTTTACTACTATTTATAGGGTCAATTTAGACAATAATAGGAATTAGTATGATGAAGGTTTGGCGTTGTCTATTGTTAATGTTGGCGTTTGTCGCATTTGGAAGTTTTGCGCAAAGCGTCGATAAAATAGCAGAAGTACAAGACCAGCTAATGCTGGACCTCGCTACATTAGAAACAGCGCACGATGCTGAAAAGCCGTTTCTAGAAGACATATTGCGAAGAAAGAACCAAGCACTACGCAAAGAGATATCCTCCCAATTATCATCTGATAAGAAGCAAGGCTTAGACGCTGTTCTTGCCCAGCAAGTAGAGCTTTTACAGCATTTACTGTCATTGAACGAAGTTAAAATTGTCTCTATGAGCAAAGACAACCGTTCGGCTGAAGGGGATGCAAAAAAGCGTCTTGAATTGTTGATTCAAAAACGTATCGGAATGATGGATGACTACTATCAGCAACTTTCTAAGACCTTAAGTTGGTCAAAAGATCGAGGCGTTGATGTATCGGCTGCGGAAAGTCAGTTAAAAACCGCACTAGTTTCTCGTTCGCAATATCTGACAAATGCGATTCTCTACACAGACACGCAGCGTCAAGATTTAGAGCGCCGTTTGTCTTTTGTGAGTGAAGAAGAAAAGGCGACGATAAAAACTGAATTAATACGTTTCAGAGAACGAACCAGCGTTATGGTTGCCAGCTTAGAGAAAAGTATCTCCATGATGGTGCCATTTGGTGTGGATGTCACCTCGTACAAGCGTATTCTATTAGCGACCACCGGCGACATTAACGCTGATGTATTGGATGTTGATGTTGCACTGGAGTTGTTGGATGGTTGGCTTCGTTCATTCAGTTCATGGGCTTTTGAAAATACCCCTTCATTTATCGTTAAACTCGCGCTTTTCCTCGGTATTTTGTATGTAACTCGCCTTATTGCTAATGTGGCTCGTAAAACCGTTCGTAAGAGTGTTTCGCACTCTAAAATGGACTTCAGTGTATTGATGCAGGACTTCTTTGTATCAATTGCATCTAAAGCGGTCGTGTTTGTTGGTTTGCTGATCGCCCTGTCTCAAATAGGGATTGAGCTAGCACCACTATTAACGGGTTTCGGTGTTGCGGGTGTCATCATTGGTTTTGCATTGCAAGATACGCTGTCTAACTTTGCATCGGGCTTGATGATCTTGATCTACCGTCCGTACGATGTTGGCGACATGGTCAAAGTCGCTGGTGTTCAAGGCACTGTAAAAGACATGAGCTTAGTATCGACAACCGTTCAAACCATCGATAACCAACGCTTGGTGATCCCAAACAACAAGATCTGGGGTGACGTGATCAACAACATCACAGCAGAGCGTGTGAGACGTGTTGATATGGTTTTTGGTATCGGTTACTCAGATGATATCGATAAAGCAAAATCGGTATTGAACGACATCATTCTTGCTCACCCTCTAGTGTTGAAAAAACCAGAGCATATGATCAAGCTTCACACCTTGAATACGTCTTCAGTTGATTTTGTTGTAAGACCTTGGGTTAAGACAGATGACTACTGGGAAGTGTATTGGGATGTGACGGAAACCGTGAAGAAACGCTTCGATGAAGAAGGCATCACGATTCCATTCCCTCAACGAGATGTACATGTTTACAATCACGAAGAGAACTAATCCGGAAAAAGGCTAGTACGAGAATAGCTAATACGGAGAGAACTAAGTACGGCTTAAGGTCGATCTCTTCTTAATGTGATATCAAATGGACGCTGAATAAGCGTCCATTTTTATTGGCTGCCAGTTTATACCAATCACAGTAAGTAAGTGATCAGAAATAGCGCAGGAAAAAGGCTTGAGAACAAGGCAGAAATTTTTGATAAGTAGTTATTCTACAATCAAAAGTTCTAACGCCGTTATCGAGCGTTTTAACCAGCTAGGGT
This sequence comes from Vibrio sp. 10N.286.49.C3, assembly GCF_041469545.1. NCBI lineage: Bacteria > Pseudomonadati > Pseudomonadota > Gammaproteobacteria > Vibrionales > Vibrionaceae > Vibrio > Vibrio sp. 10N.286.49.C3. The sequence goes on along the minus strand of NZ_JBFRKT010000015.1, from coordinate 36,012 downwards.
GAACAGTTATTTACTACGATTGGTATTATATTGAGCTTCACTCTTTTAGGTAATTCAACCACCTTAGAATTAAGTTATGATGGGGTAGGCTTAGTTTGGACAGTTGAAATCGAATGGATGATTCACAGCAAAAAACGAATGGTAGAAATACAACGGTAAGAAAAGCGACGCGAATCGAAAGCGTCATGAACTCTGCGATGTGGCATTTAACTCAGAGAGATATGACAGAAAGTGAGTTGGTAGCGAAGCTCAAAGTGAAAACCGACAATCAAGAATGGATCGATGAAACGTTGAATACTTTGAAGGGCTTTGGGTATCTCAAGTCTGACCAAGTGTTTGCTGAACAATTCGTAGAACAAGCGTTCTCAGGTGAATTTGGTTCTCGGTATATTGTTGAAAAATTGAAAAAGAAAGGCCTGATGGATTCAGTGATTTCTGATGCTATCCATAAGGTGTCTTTCGAAAAGTCTATTGATGAACAAACTATCTTGATAGACAGAATCAACCATTACTACACAAGCTTTACCATGAGCCGTGAAAAATTGGTTGCGACGCTGCAAAAGCGTGGCTTTAGCTATCAGCAAGTTAAGGTAGCGATTGACCAGCACCCACAAGCGCATGAACTGAAGAGTAATATTCAAATTAAGTCAGAGAAAGCCGATTTGGAAAAAGAAGTGCTTAAGTATGCTCGTAAAGGCAAAGGCTTGACTGCTATTCAGCAAGAGCTTAGACAGCGACAAATAGACACGAGCGAACTGTCATCGTTAGTCGATCGGTTAATTAACGAAGAGCAACTGGATTTTTACTCTTCGTGTTTAGAACAACTACAAAAGAAATCTTATGACCTCAACGATCACAAAGAGCGCTCAAAGGCTTACGCTATGCTAAGTCGAAAAGGCTTTTCGTCGGATGAAATTAAATTTGCTCTGAGTGAAGGTAACGAGTAGCCAGTGTCCTTAAACTCAAGAAATATAGAACTTTCAGAAATACAGAACCTTCAGATATAAAGAGCTGAAGGTCATCGAACACAGAATGATCTACAGGGTCAATAGATTGCTTTAACGCGTTGTGTGCAGGTTTTCTGTAATACCTAACCCATTACGCAACGCGAACTGAAGAAGGTCATTGTGGTTGTTCAAATCGAGTAATCCAAGCATTCTGTACTTATGCGATTCTATAGTTCGAGAGCTTAGATGGAGCTGTTCCGCACACTCTTTTGCACTTAGGCCTTGAGCAATAAGGGCCAACACTTTGGTCTGCTTCTTGGTGAGTAAGAGTAATTTGTCACTGTCATCTTCTAGCCGATTCTCATTTTGCTTTAATGTTCTGGCTAGCGTTGAGTGCTGCCAATAACAGAGCCAAAGCTCACAGACTAATTTTAAGCGCTGGATGTCTTCGAGAGCGAAAGTGGTATCGTTGTCGTGAAAGTTAGTAAAAGACAGTGCTCCCCAGCGTTGGTTAAAGAGTTGCAAAGGAATGATGCAGTGCCATCGGCCCCCTTCTTTGTATAACTGCTTTAATACGTAATTCTGAGTGTTCTCAAGGTCGTCTTTCGAAAACGCGAGATAAGTTTTTTTGGTCTTTAGCAGCTTTAGATAATCAAGATAGTTGCCACCAATGAGATTCTGTTTATTGACCGGGGGTATGTTCGCTTTCGATACTGAACAAGTCTTTCCGTCTTCCAGTAAGACCATTGAGTTAGGGTAGAGTGTTAAACGATCCATCCCAAACCAATCGAGTACGTCAAAGCTCGCTTCTGACCAAGTAGCTTGAAAACACTGAGGATCGCTATTGATGAGAGTCGTCGATTGCTTCATCAACAATTGTTCAAAATTTAGGTTAGTAGCCGACATACCTTTCCTCTATCAATATATTCATCAGGTTAATATACCGAAGACTATGCGTTCGTAAAGCACAGTGCAAGATAAGATGTTTACATTTTCGAGAGGTTCTAATTTTCGTTTTTTTATAACTCTTTAATCTAAATGTTAGGATGATAAGCGGTAGATCTACTGCATTAATTGAACGGTGTTTTTTAATAAAATCGGGCATTTATACAACCGAGTAAACACTGTGATACGTTTTAGAGCCTTACTAATCATTTCAGTATCGATGCTGCTCTTTTGTCACCCGATGGTTAGCGCGGATGCATCGCCAATGTTTGTGTATTCGCAGTCGAAGCGCTGATGACAGAGAATATTCGCAATATGGATAACAGCACTGATATTGGGTTTACGATTGGGTTGCGCTTCTCAATATAAAAGTAATATCAACATATCATTATGTAATTAAATTCATCGCAACGATAAAATTCCAGTAGTTTTACGGTATATCCACAACACAAATTTTTGAACAATAGCGCTACTCCAAAAGGCCGGACTAACAAGGCCGAATCAATATATAGGTAGTGGTTATTATGAAAAAGACATTAGTAGCACTTGCGATTGCAAGCATTTCAAGTTCAGCTTTCGCGGTAAATACAAGCAGCAAAAACAGCCAGAATGAAGACATGTTCGCATTTGATTCAATGCATAAAGATCAATTTTCAGTATCTGGTGCTATGGGTGTTGGCGGTTACTACGATACTGGTTCTAAAGCATTCTACGATGACTGGGCTACAGGCCTAACACTTGCAGTAAACTACCGTAACAACCGTATTGTTGGTTACTTCGAAACAGACTTGATGGTGAACTACACAACAGACAATAACGTTTCAGCGAATGATTCCGTTAACTACAAGTGGACAAATGGCATCGATACTGGCCCTGCTGCTGATGTAGACAAAGCTTGGCTTGGTTTTGACACTGGTTTCGGTATCGCTTCATTCGGTTGGGAAAATGATACAGCACTAGATAAAGTTGACGGTGCTGGTGATAACACTTACGAGTTTGGCGCTTCTGCTGGTGATGCTTCTGACGGCTTCAATGTTGTTAAGTTCCAGGGTGCAACAAGCGGTATCGCTTACGGTATCTCTTACTTCGAAACGAAAGATTCTCGTAACAATGATAAGTTCGACAAAGGTGTGAACGGCTACATCGGTCTAGAGCAAGAATTATTCAACCTATACGCAGGTTACGAAAACCGTGATTACGAAGCTAATTACGAAGTTTACACGGTAACTGGTAACGTAAAAATTGGTGACCTAACACTAGGTATGAACTCTTGGATTGATGACGCAGATTCTGAGAAAGACACGGGTTACTACGTTTCAGGTGGTTACGCGGTTTCTGAAGACCTAACAATTGCAGCTGGTTACGCCTCTAACAGCAATGAACTTGATGGCCAAGCGGACGTAGATGCTTCTTACATCAACATCGCGGTAATGTACCGTATTGCAGACAACGCTGACATGGGTATTGATATCAAACAAGATATTGATGGTGCACGCATGGGTTCAACTAGCGCACAGTACGACGAAGAAACACACGTATTCGCAGCAGCTTACTACTACTTCTAAGCTCTTAATAGCTTAATAGCTTAATAGCTTAATAGCTTAATAGCTTTGAGAGCTTAAGAACTTTAAATCTGATTGCTATGGTGTGTCGCATGCCCGGTCGTTACACCATGTTCTCTTCGTTTTGCCGTTTAAGTATCCAACCGATATGTGGTTTGGCACTCAGTGTTATGAGTGGAATGATAATCTGGAGAATGTAATGGTTAAGAGCATTACTGCCAAGGGTGTTATTTACGGAAATGACACTCTGTTTACATGTAAACCGAATCGAAATGGATTATTTGAATTGGCGCGTAAACATGGAAGAGTTGCAGGTACTCGCCCGCAAGATCTCAAGAACAAGGTTTATGCTGAATCTCTTGATGAAGCTTGGAATTTACTCAAAACAGAAAAGTTTTATATTGTTTTGACAGGGCAGATATGTGGTATTCATAGGAAATCACTAAGAAGCCTTGATTCTGTCGACATTATTTTTGATGTTCAATCTCGTTTAAATTGTGTCACTGTGTAGGGCCGATGCTGTAAATAAAAAGGACGATTAAATATCGTCCTTTTTTTCGTTTGAGTTTTTTGGTTCAACCTTGATTACAGATGCTCAGCACCCTCTATCGGCCGTATTGCCCAACGATAAAGTGTTCAAACTCGTCACACATCTGATGGTTTGACTTATCATTATTCGCCAACTCGGTTGTCCCATCAACGATTGATATCTTCGCATTCAAATCGGCGACTGGTGCTCGCTCTCTTGTCGACAGCTGTTTGATTTTTTGATCTTCAATAGCCCAAGCTTCTTCTGGCGATAAGTTGCATTCGTCAGCGAGGTACTTGGCATTAAAACCTTCCCCAGTCAGGCTTTCGATTGTCCCATTATGATTCACACTATTGCCTTGGTGCCAATAGTGCTTAGCTAACAAAGGGCCGATCTCTGGGTTATCCGTTAAGTAGCCAAACTTATCGGTGAAATAAGCACGTGTTTGATACACCGCCATGTGTGCCAATAGGTAGCCCTGGTAAGCGCATGAGGCTTCATCCGACAGTAGATGTGGAATCGCCATCAATGGGCGAGGGCTACAAGCCAATCCCAGAATCGTTTTCTCGCTGCTACGAGCAAGATCAGTGATTTTTTCAGGAGTGAGGTCTTCATCTGCCAACTCGTACAGGGCTCGTTCGAAGTATGGAACGACAAGAATACTGCGTTCTTGGTAAGCTCTGAACGGTTGTTTATTATCGATGATGGCTTTGATGAGTTCGTCTGGTACTGCTTGGCCTTCTGCATTCAGGGCATATTGTTTTAGCCAATCGGCGTCATTCAATAAGCTGTCACAGAACATGGATTGAGTTTCGGCATAAGCCATCGATGTTGGTGCAAATTCTTGAGAGAAACAAGGCGCGTTCATTTTAACATTAGCGAAATGCGCAGCGTGGCCGCCCTCGTGAAATAGTGTGTTGATACCATCATAGCCGCTGCCGATTTGGTCGGGCTTGGCGTTGCTCGTGAAGTTAACTTGAGCCGATACCCATTTGTCTTGATCGTAGAAAGAAGGTATTGGCCCATGACAGAAACCGTTTGGATACTTTCCTTTACGATCAAGTAAATCTAATTTCAATGTTGCTTGTGAGTATTCGATATTAAGACGACCAAAAGACTCAACCCAGCGTCTCAGTGATTTTGAAAAGGGTACATAAGGGTCGAGATCATTCATAACGTCACCAGCAAAAGAGTAGGTGAAATTATGGGCTTCTAGAGCACTCTGACCTTTTTTCTGAGTTAAGCTCTCTAGGCTTTGTTGATGGTTATCTCGCGTGCGAACTTCAAAGTCATCCAGAATTGTAAACAGTTGCTCAGTTGTCATCTGCTCGGTTTTAACGACGGAATAATCAAAGAAGGTTTTAAACCCCAGTGATTGAGCAAATTGGTTACGTTTTTTGATCAGTTCTATGAAGCCGTTAGCCAGCAGCCACTGCTCTAAACCTAATAGTGTTTGGTGAGCTGAAAGCCTAACTTTTTCATTACTATTGGTTCTTATTGTTGAACCTAGAACCGGTAATGACCCTTCTGTGTGTTCGCCCGCTTCATTCACGTAAGTCATTACATGATTCTGTTTTTTCTCAAACAGTTCAGCCTCAAAATTTATGAGTTCGGCTTTAAGCTTCTGTGACTGCTCAGACTCAATAGCGTGAGATCTAAAGGTCGCTAACCAACCATTCAAGCCTGTTAGCGTGCTCTCTTTTTCTTGAGGGTCTTGAATTTCTTCGATAGTAGCTAGCTGCGTTTCGATAGCAGCAATTTGCTCGGCAGAGCTAAGAAATTCAGTCCATTGGGTCTGCGCGAGTGTCGAGCCATCATGGTCGTCACTGATCCCCATATAAGTATCCCAAAAGAAGTCTTCTTTCGCTTTATGAGTCGCAAGATACTTTTGGTTCAATTGGTTGAGATAGTTCGTTGCAGTCATGGACGTTCCTTGTAAATTATTCATTAATTTCAACATTATGACACATTCATGGGGTGTATTGTGTGACGACAGATATAACAGAGTGCAACTCTTCTTAGTATCAAGTTTGTTAATCTTATCGTTGAGCAATATTTTTAGTTTTATAGATGTAAATCGAGCAGTTGTTTGTTGATTGGTCACGTATAATGCACGCTCCATACCGCGTGAAATAAGCACAAATAATGAGAACTCTTCCTAGCTTAATCCTACCTTTGTTATTGACTCTGAATACCCTTTCATTTTCTGCGCAGGCGAGTGAAAGCTGGTGGTTACGGACGGTATTCAATAGCAACCCAACTCAACCGAGTTCTCAAAACTATATTAACGATATCGATCTTATGGATTGTGGCGAAGTTGAAGGCACTCTGTTGTGCAGTGACTTAACCCAATATTACGATTTGGATGTTTATGTTGAACTGGAGTTGGGTGACTCAAGCGTCGAAGTGGTTCGCCTTAATCTGCCATATTCGAACCTAAGTTACACAAAGCTTCAGGCATATCTTCGTCAAGATGGCTTTGCTCTCAGTTCAATTCGCATTGGAGAGGATGATTTTGATGTCGTCGCTCAACTCGAACAAGCGAAACGTGAGGGAGTTGGTTACGACAAGGTAGATAAACAACTCGTAGAATTCATCAACTCACCACATCATTCCTCTGAGCAAATGAGTGTATGGAATGTGCCTAGCTCTTCCTCATCTTCTTCTCGTTCTTCAGCCCCTTGGATTCAGTTACATAGTGATGGTGACAACTTAACGGTTGAACTAAATCGCTTTTAATTGCTCAAATTTATAGATGGTTTCGTCATTCATCAGAGTAAACAAGCCTTTCAGGAGAACGGCTCACGGGCAGACAGCAAGTTATAATTCATTTAAGTGTTCGTTTTTCTGTGGCTCTCACATTTTTAGTAAGCGTTTACCTTTGCCATTTGTTATACGTTGAGCCTTCGGTAAAACGAGCTTAGGATACGTTCAGTATTGATAAAGGAGACAACCCATGGTTGCAAAAGTAACGGTAGCGCCACAAGGCCCAGAACTTTCTGAGCTGGTGCAAGGATACTGGCGTACAGCTGAGTGGGGTATGACCCCGCAACAACGTCTGACTTTCCTAAAGCAACACATTGATCTTGGCATCACAACGGTTGATCACGCGGACATTTACGGTAACTACCAATGTGAAAAGTTGTTTGGTGAAGCATTAGCGCTTGAGCCGAGCCTTCGAGATGATATTCAAATCGTCACCAAGTGCGACATCAACTTGTGTGGTGACCACACTCCAGATCGCAAGATCAATCACTATGACACCAGCGCGCACCATATTTACCAATCAGTAAATAACTCTCTAGAGCGTTTGGGTGTAACCGAACTTGATGTATTACTGATTCATCGCCCTGACGTATTGATGGACGCGGATGAAGTGGCAGAAGCGTTCGCTGAACTTCATAAAGTAGGCAAAGTTAAGCACTTCGGTGTCTCTAACTTTTCACCGCGTCAGTTCGACTTACTGCAATCTCGACTAGGTAAGCCACTAGTGACTAACCAAGTTGAAATCAACCCATTGAACTTCGAAGTAGCTCATGATGGCACGCTAGATCAACTGCAGATGAACCGTATTCGTCCAATGGCGTGGTCTTGTCTCGGTGGTGGTAGCATCTTTAGTGGCGATTCAGCACAAGCGATTCGTGTTCGTAATGAACTAGAAGCCATTCGCCAAGAAGTGGGTGCAGATAGTATTGACCAAGTAATTTACGCTTGGGTTCGTCGATTACCGTCTAAACCGATTACTATTATTGGTTCAGGTAAGATTGAGCGAGTGAAAACGGCCGTTGATTCACTGAAAATCGAACTGACTCGTGAGCAATGGTATCGCGTTTGGGTTGCCTCTAAAGGTCACGGTGTGCCATAAGAAGTAATTCGAAAATGACGATAAGCCAGCCAACAAAGCTGGCTTTTTTGTGTTCGCCTAACCTATTTCTTCAAAACTGTGATTAAGGTGGAATAATTTTCAAAAACACTCATAATGCACTCTGTTTTTCACCAGTTGGATATTTCCATTGAGCACTTCAAAATTCTCTTCAATCGCCCTTAAGCCAGAGCTTCTAAATACGTTAGATTCTCTTGGTTATACTGAAATGACGCCTATTCAAGCGTTAAGTCTTCCTACTATTCTGGATGGCAAGGATGTTATCGGTCAGGGTAAAACGGGTTCAGGTAAAACAGCTGCTTTTGGTTTAGGCGTGCTGCAAAACCTACGCGTTAAGCGTTTCCGTGTTCAGTCTTTAGTGTTATGTCCGACTCGTGAGCTAGCAGACCAAGTAGCAAAAGAGATCCGTACTCTTGCTCGTGGTATTCACAATATTAAAGTGCTGACACTATGTGGCGGTATGCCAATGGGCCCACAAATTGGTTCATTAGAGCATGGCGCACACATTCTGGTGGGCACTCCTGGTCGTATCCTGGACCACCTAGAGAGAGACCGTATTGACCTGTCTGAGTTGAACACACTTGTGTTAGATGAAGCCGACCGCATGCTGGAAATGGGTTTCCAAGATGCACTAGATGCTGTTATTGAAGCAGCACCAAAAGATCGTCAAACGTTATTGTTCAGTGCAACTTTCCCTAAACAGATTAAATCTGTTGCAGACCGCATCATGAATAACCCTGAAATGGTGAAGGTTGAATCAACGCATGATCACTCAAGCATCCAGCAACACTTTTATAAGGTTGAAGGTACTGAAGCTCGTGATGACGCACTAGAGCTAATGCTTCTTCATCATCAACCAGAGTCAGCGGTTGTGTTCTGTAATACTAAGAAAGAAGTACAGAACGTAAACGACGAGCTAAGCCACCGTGGCTTCAGTGTTATTGAGCTTCATGGCGACATGGAACAGCGTGAACGTGACCAAGCTTTGGTTCAGTTCTCAAATAAAACCATCTCTATCTTGGTCGCAACAGATGTTGCTGCTCGTGGTCTTGATGTTGATAACCTAGATGCTGTGTTCAACTTTGAGTTGTCTCGCGATCCTGAAGTTCACGTACACCGCATCGGTCGTACTGGTCGTGCAGGAAGCAAAGGTGTCGCAATTAGCTTCTTTAGCGAAAAAGAGATGCACCGTGTTGCTCAAATTGATGAGTACATGGATATGCCAATCGAACCGTCTCAGTTGCCAGCTAAACCAATTGCCAAGCCGTACTACTCAAACATGGTAACTATCCAGATTGACGGTGGTAAGAAAGCGAAACTTCGCGCAGGTGATATCCTTGGTGCGTTGACAGGCCAAGGCGGTATTGATGGTAAGTCAGTAGGCAAGATCAACTTGTTCGCGATGCGCGCTTACGTTGCTGTAGAAAGATCAATGGCTAAGAAAGCATTAGGAAAAATCGAATCAGGTAAGATGAAGGGTCGTCAATTCCGCGCCCGAATTCTGAAATAATTCGAGACTGAATCCCTTTGCTGCGATATGTCTAATTAACGAGATTGTTACTTAATGACATTGCAGTAAAGGGTGTTCCACAAAATGCCACTCAAGTTTACTCTCTTAGGTTTATCGACCTAGTTCTCTATACCAAAGCATTATTCATCGGGTCTTATCGAATAAAGATCGTTGATATGTTTTCCCTCGCTAAGATACCAAGTCATCGCTTCCTTTCGATTGTGAACCAATATCGTGATTGTGGTTATTGAACCATCGTCAAAATAACAAAGCTCATATTCTAAATCGCTTGGATGATCAGGAATAGCGGCCATAGCTCCCCTCCCAAATATCAATCATTTGAAATACGCCAACCCAACTCATTTATAGGGTTCGTATTGCGTCAAATGAGCAATAAAAATCAAGTTACATCACTGCCATTAATTATTTTTAGTTTAATCATTTGCCGAAATAGTTAGATTAGCAAGTCTGAGTCTCAATTTATCCGAAAGTTTTTACGAGAACCCGATTTTGTAGCTAATGTTATAAGATCGTCTTGAGGTTCGTTGTTGAGTAAAATGTTGTGAGAGGGTGTAATGAGAAAGTGTCGTTGGTTAGTCTTATTAAGCTGTTTTCTATTCTCTGGCTGCGGGACTAAATTTGCCTATAACAATATAAGCTGGTTTGTCGTTAGCTATATTGAAGACTTTGTAACTCTTTCCAATAGTCAGGAATCAGAGCTCGAAGAGCGCCTCGATTTATTACAGCAATGGCATAAAGAAACTCAACTGCCGTTATATGTTTCGCAATTAGAAGTGATCCAAAACACAGATCGTTCTGATATGAGTTCTGCTTTTATCACTGAACAAAGTGACCAAATTAAAGACCATATTCGCTCAATCGCTAATAAGTTCTCTCCTGATATTTATGCATTAAGTATGCAGCTTACCCCTGAGCAAGATAAGGAATTCTTAAAGAACTTTAGAGAAAAGCAACACGAGTATTACGAAGAAAGATTATCATTGAATGATGAAGATTCGAGAGAGCGATATCGGAGTCGAATAGAAGATAGGCTAGAGCGATGGTTAGGGACGGTATCGAAAGAGCAAAAAAAGATTATTCTTGCTTGGTCCCAAAAGTGGGTAAATACCAACGATAACTGGCGCCAATATCAAAATAATACCTACCAAGATTTATCGACACTGATAGAAAAGAAAAGCGACTTAGATATAGCTCAGCCGATTATTATGAACCTGCTTCTGAACAATGAAGCTTATTACCCTGAAGGACTTGAGCCTGAGCTTAACAAGAACATGCAGACATCAGCCAATTTTTTAGTCGATATCGTAGAAAGCAGTACTAATAAGCAGTGGGCTTATTTCATGAGTGAATTAGCAAGCCTTAAAGGAACATTTGAATCACTGCAGGAGTAGAGTCTTCTTTCGTTCTAAAGGCTAGTAGTTATCCATGCGACTAGCCTGTCAATCAAACTTGAAGGGGAGAGAGTTTAGATATTTAATTTCTGTTGCTCATCAGCAGCTTTGGAATAGAGCCTTTAGCGGTCTTAGATATTTTCTGCATCAGTTGAAAACTCGGCTGTTGAATGCCGTGGTCACTTTGAAGCTCATCAATCATCAATAACCACAACCGTGCTGTCATTTCTGAATCGGCTAACGCTCTGTGGAAAGTACCGTCGTTGTCAATATTCTTAAAACGCACAAGGTCGCCTAGCTTATGAGTCGGCGCGTCTTGGATTAGGCGGCGAGCAATCAACATTGAGCAAGCGAACTTGCCTGTGTAGTCTCGGCCAATAAAGTCTAATTCCGCATCGAGAAAGCGCTTATCAAACGATGCATTGTGAGCAACAAGTTGGCTGCCTTGGATAAAGTCTGCAAACTCATCCATCACTTCACTGCAACTGGCCGCTGTGCTTAACATACGGTTACTGATTCCGGTATAGCTTTCAATGAATCCACTAACACGAAACCCTGGGTTCATGAGTTGCTGAAAGGTGTCGACGACTTCGCCGTTAACTAATTTAACCGCACCGATTTCAATCGCTCGGTCACCCATGTTTGGTGATAAGCCTGTGGTTTCGAAATCGAGAACGATAACGGAGTCTGCGGAGTTTGGAGCCATCGTGTTTCCTAATACTATTTATTTAGTTGTATCGCTTTATATGGGGCGCTGGTGTTGCTATGGGTTAATCTATTGCGTGTTGTTGTTCTATTGCGTGTTGTTACTGATAGTGAGCTCAGTGTAACCCGTTGAATCATCATGCTCTCTGTTGAAGGTCAAAGTATCGTAACGGTGCACAATCAATTCAGCGGTGGTGGCGATAATCGTTCCCTCCAACAGATGACCGCCAATCACGTCACCATTTTCATCAGCAACGGATATATGAATATGCTGGTGGTTCGGGGTTAGCGTTGCCATCACAGATACGATTTCGAATGGAGCTTTGATTAGCTTGGTGTTGTTCGCATTAGCTAAACGAATATTGAGTTGAGAAACACAACCGACGCACGACGCGATAGAACCTGCCGAGATGTTCTGTGTGGTCACTAGTTTTTGTAGCTCAAGCTTTAGATCTTGGCCTCTAGTTAATCTCGTTGCGATAGGAGTGATCATCTTATTGCCTCAACTTTATATGTATTTCAAAGAACAAAACGAAGCCACATAGGGCTTCGTTTTATTTTCATTTTGGCTAACGCGACTTTCGCATTGTCTAAACCTGACATTACTCAGGTTGCTGTAGGTCTCTTTTCTTTTTAGGCACGAAGTTCAATACAGAGATTGGCACTTCTTTGCGTGGTTCGAAACCTTCAACGACGCGACGCTCAATCAAGTGACCAAGACGTTTTTCGATAATGCACAGGTTCTTGAAGTTATCTTTCGATAGGAAAGAGATCGCTTCACCAGACGCATCAGCACGGCCTGTACGACCAATACGGTGAACATAGTCATCCGCTGGGAATGGGATGTCGTAGTTGACTACGCGGCTTAGATTATCAATATCGATACCACGAGCAGCAACACCTGTCGCAACTAGATATTTTAGACGGCCTTTTTTGAAATCAGCCAGAATCTTTTCACGAATCGCTTGGCTACGTCCACTGTGGAAAGCTTCCGCTTCGATACCACGCTTTTCAAGTTGGGCAACTAGCTTAGCCGCGCCGTGTTTGGTCTCGATAAAGATAAGCGCTTGGTCCCACTCACCGTCAGTGATCATGTGGCTTAACAGTGCAGATTTGCGGTCTTTATCTACAGTAACTAGCCATTGTTCGATGTTCGCTTTAGAAGCGTCAGTTTTGGCAATTGAAATCTCTTCTGCTTCACTGATTGCGCTTTTCGCTAGCGCACGAACTGGCGTTGATAGCGTTGCTGAGAACAATAGATTTTGAATGTTTTGTGGCAAACGCGCGATGATCTTGTTGATGTCTTCAATGAAACCCATGTCTAGCATGCGGTCTGCTTCATCAAGAACCAGAACTTCTACTTCATCAAAGTGAACGGCACGTTGTCCGTACATATCGATCAAACGACCTGGTGTTGCCACAAGAATATCGACGCCTTCAATCAAGCGGTCTTTCTGGTGTTGGTAAGATACGCCACCGTACATAGCTAATGATGTTAGGTTTAGAAACTTCGCGTACTTAGTAATGTTCTGTTCAACCTGAATCGCAAGCTCACGAGTTGGTGTCAGAATAACAGCGCGAATGCGTTTTTTACGTTGTGTTTCACCTTTACTTAGCATTTCTAAGATAGGGAGAACAAAGCTCGCAGTTTTACCTGTACCTGTTTGTGCAGCAGCAATTAGGTTCTTACCAGAAAGCACAATCGGAATTGCTTTTTCTTGAATAGAGGTTGGCTTTTCATAGCCTTGTTTTGCAACGGCTTTAACAATAGGTGAGCTTAATCCAAGCTTGGAAAATGGCATAAGTTTCTCGGTATGATTTGGCTAAATAGCGATGGATAGGTTTAACAATCTTATACAAGGATAAGATTAATGGCGGCATTCTACCATGTTGCTTGTGTACTACTAGCTACATAGACACTTTAGTTGGATAATACTGGCTCAATAAGACGACGATAAGACAGGGATGTATGGAAATTACGCCGAATGAACGCGATGCAGTATATAAAACGATTTTTTCTCGCCGAGATGTTCGTGGTCAGTTTCTTCCTGATGAGATCCCAGAAGACGTTTTGATGCGTGTGCTAACCGCAGCGCACCATGCTCCCAGTGTTGGCTTTATGCAGCCTTGGGATTTTGTCGTTGTCCGTGATATCGAAACCAAGCAACAAATCAAAGCCGGTTTTAATCAGGCTCATGCGGAATCCGCGGAAATGTTCACCGATGAAAAGCAGGCAATGTATAAGCGTCTAAAGTTGGAAGGCATCGTCGAATCACCGATCGGTGTCTGCGTGACTTGCGATCGCAACCGAACCGGAAAGGTCGTGTTAGGTAGAACCATCAAACAAGAGATGGATCTGTACAGCACCGTGTGTGCGGTTCAAAACCTATGGCTGGCAGCTAGAGCCGAAAACCTAGGCTTAGGGTGGGTGAGTATCCTGCATGACTCAACACTGCGAGACGCATTAGATATCCCAGAAAACATCGATATTGTGGCGTACCTGTGCATTGGTTACGTTGACCACTTCAAAGATAAACCCGAGCTTGAAACCATGGGCTGGTTGCCAAGAAGAGACGTCAATTCAGCGATTCATGAAGGTAAGTGGAATCCTAGGCAGTTAGAGACTGATGAAAAGTAACAGCTACGCTAGGAATACTGATATTAAGATCTAAAAAAGGGCTCATTGAGCCCTTTTTGATACTTGCTTTAAACTGAGATCTTAAGCGATCTCAATCTTCTCAGCTTGGTTCTGCTCTACCATTGACAGTGCCAGCGCTTCCGCCGCTTTAATACCATCGATACCAGCAGATAGGATACCACCCGCGTAGCCTGCGCCTTCACCAGCAGGGAAGAAGCCCTTAAGGTTGATGCTTTGGTAGTCTTTACCACGCTTGATACATACAGGAGAAGACGTACGAGTCTCAACACCGGTTAGTAGGCCATCTGGCGTAGAGAAACCTTTGATCTTCTTCTCGAACGCTGGGATTGCTTCACGAATCGCTTCGATAGCAAAATCAGGCAGCGCTTTTGAAATGTCTGTTAGGTGGATACCCGGTGTGAATGATGGTTTTACTTCACCGATTTCACTTGGATCGCGACCTTTTAGGAAGTCACCGATTTTCTGTGCAGGGGCGTCGTAGTTCTCGCCACCTAGAACATAAGCGGCACTTTCTAATTCACGTTGTAAACGGATACCTGCTAGTGCATCACCTGGGTAATCTCGCTCTGGGTCGATCCCCACAACGATAGCACTGTTTGCGTTACGTTCTGCACGAGAGTATTGGCTCATGCCGTTGGTGACTACGCGGCCTTCTTCAGAAGTCGCGGCAACCACAGTACCACCCGGACACATACAGAAGCTGTATACAGTGCGGCCATTCTTACAGTGGTGTACTAATTTGTAGTCCGCTGCACCTAAGATAGGATTACCTGCGTTTTTACCGAAGCGAGCTTCATCGATCATCGCCTGTTTGTGTTCGATACGGAAACCAACAGAAAAAGGCTTAGCTTCCATGTAAACGCCACGTTCGTGCAGCATTTCAAACGTATCACGAGCACTATGGCCAACAGCCAGTACAACGTGGCGAGATTTGATCTTTTCACCGTTAGAAAGCGTCAAGCCAGTGATTTGACCGTCTTCCATGTGAACGTCATCAACGCGAGTGCTGAATCGGATTTCGCCACCTAGCTCAATGATAGAAGCACGCATCTTCTCGATCATGGTAACCAGTTTAAAGGTACCGATGTGCGGCTTACTTACGTATAGGATTTCTTCAGGTGCACCAGCAGCTACGAATTCTTCGATTACCTTACGGCCGTAGTGCTTTGGATCTTTAACTTGGCTGTATAGCTTACCGTCAGAGAATGTACCTGCGCCACCTTCACCAAACTGTACGTTTGATTCAGTGTTCAGAGTGCGCTTACGCCAGAAACCAAAGGTATCTTTCGTACGTTCACGAACTTCTTTGCCACGCTCAACGATGATTGGATTGAAGCCCATTTGAGCAAGCACTAGGCCAGCGAACAAACCACAAGGGCCAAAACCGATAACGACAGGGCGCTCAGTTTGGTTCTCAACCGCTTTAGCCACGAATTTGTACTCCATGTCAGGAGTCACTTTTACGTGCGGGTCGCTAATGAATTGCTCTAACAACTCAGCTTCGTTTTCAACGAGAACATCAAGCGTGTAGATAAGTAAGATTTTTGATTTCTTACGAGCATCGTAGCCACGTTTAAAGATATTAAAAGAAAGTACCTGATCAGAATTAATGCCAAGCTTTGCTTCAATAGCGTCTTGAATGGCTGATTCTTCGTGGTCTAGAGGGAGTTTAATTTCGGTTAAACGTATCATTTCGATGTCTCGTCTTTATAGGTGTCTTAGCTAGACCGCTTCTAAACGCAGAGTTTGATGAAAACGCTGATGTTGAAAGAAGCGATAAGCTCACAATGGCGCGCATTTTACGAGAAATTGATTTATCTGTCATACTAATTTGGAAACATGGAGCAAATAGACACGATATTAGAGCCGTATGATGTTGAATTTTGCCTTGGGATGAGTATTATCCTCCATTCTTCAATTTTGACTAACTTATAGAGCAGAGCATCATGGCATTTGTCGTAGGCGATAACTGTATTCAATGTAAATACACAGACTGTGTGGCGGTATGCCCCGCAGATGCGTTCCATGAAGGCCCGAATTTCATGGTAATCAACCCAATCGAATGTATTGATTGTGGTTTGTGTGTACCTGAATGCGACGCTCAAGCGATCTTCCAAGAAGATGAACTGCCAGAAGATCAAAAGATCTTTATTGAAGTGAATGCCGAGCTTGCCGAAATCTGGCCGGTACAAACTGAAGTCAAAGCACCGATGGATGAAGCTGAAAAGTGGAATGGTGTCGCTGATAAGTTGGCAATGCTAGAAAAGTAATTGTTGAAAAGAACTCAAATAAAAAGGCGTACTGATTTAATCAATACGCCTTTTTTAATATCTGAGCAGTGTCGACTGGCTCGTTAGCTTATGAAATTTAGCTATGCTGACGACGCATGTTGTCGAGAATAATACCTGTCGCCATTGCTACATTCAGAGACTCTGCGCCACCGAATGCTGGAATCGTAATCTTGTCTGTCACGAATTTAGCGGCGTGTTCACGAATACCGTGAGACTCACTGCCCATCAGTAAAATACCGTTGGCAGTAAATTCCGTCTTATGAACACTTTCACCTTCTAAGAACGCTCCGTAAACAGGCAGGTTCGCTTGCTCTAAGTATTCAGGTAAGTCTGTTTGGCTTACGTGTACTCGGCCAAAGCTGCCCATGGTCGCGCTGATCGTTTTCGGGTTGTATGGGTCTGCACAATCGCTGCTCGCAACGATATGCTTAATGCCATACCAGTCTGCTACGCGAATAATCGTACCTAGGTTGCCAGGGTCTGAAACGCCATCAAGCGCAATCATCAGTCCTGTTGCTTCTGGTAGCTCAAACGTTGGGATCTCAACAACCGCAATCGCGGCATTGTTGCTTACCAAAGTGCTCGCTTTGGTGAGGTCATCCAGCGAGGCTTCAACACAATCAAACTCAATCAGTGAAGCATGATTTTCAGATAAGAAATCAGCGGTAGCAAAGACGTTCTTCACCACTAAGTCACTATTGAACAGCTCAAGAACGTTCTTTTCACCTTGAACTAGAAACAGGCCGTGGGCTTTACGTTGTTTCTTTTGGCCCAAAGCACGAAGGAGTTTTAATTGGTTTTTTGAAATCATGTTTTTATCCTAGATATAAGCCCGCGCATTATAGAGCAAAGGTTAGCGAACCAAAAGCGTGATGACTCAATGCGATCCACTTAAAAAAGAAAAGCGCACTAAATAGTGCGCTCTTATGGGATTTACTTACCTAAGTTAAGCTGTACTGACAGCCTAATACGGAGCTGGGTAGCGCTTAAATACCGTGTTGATATCAGTCAGGATCTCTTCTGATAACGGTTTACTGAAAGCGGCTACGTTCTCTTTTAGCTGCTCCATCGTAGTTGCACCGATGATGGTGGACGTCACCCCATCAACTTGATTACACCAAGCCAATGCCAGTTGGCTCGGAGTGAACCCGTGAGCATTTGCCACTTCAACATAGCCTTTAACCGCTTCATTGGCAGACTCAGTGTCGCGGAAAATGCCTTTACGCTGCATGTAAGTCCAACGGCTTCCTTCTGGTCTCGCACCATCAATGTATTTGCCACTCAGCATGCCCGCTGCTAACGGTGACCATGGTAGGTAGGCGACGTCTTCGTGCACACAGTTTTCAATCAAATAAGGCCAGTCTTTCGCGTGCAGCAGGCTAAATTCATTCTGAATAGAGACCATTCGCGGTAAATCATGCTTCTCACTGAGTTTAAGGTAAGTGTTAATACCCCAAGTGGTGTCATCAGACAAACCAACATGACGGATTTTTCCCGCTTTGATGCAGCTCGCCAGTGCTTGGAGGATCTCTAGCATCTCCGCTTCATGCTGCTTTCTGTCGATATCACTGAATCGAATATGATTCGGGAAATGTTTGCCAAAGTGAGGCGTCGTTCGGTTTGGCCAATGCAGTTGGTAAAGGTCGATATAGTCCGTTTGTAAACGCGCTAGTGAAGCGTCAACCGCTGCAATTACAACTTCCCCCGTGATTGGCCCGCCATCTCGAACCCAAGGCAATCCCGGACCTGCAATTTTGCTGGCGATGATGACTTCTTGGCGGCGCTGCGGATTGCGAGCTAACCAGTTACCTATGATTGCTTCCGTTTTACCGTAGGTGTCTGGAGACGGTGGTACTGCGTACATCTCTGCGGTATCGATAAAGTTAATACCTTGGCTTAGCGAGTATTCGATTTGTTGGTCAGCTTGTTGTTGCGTATTTTGCAGCCCCCAAGTCATGCTGCCAAGGCAGATTCGGGAAACGGGAATTTGACTACTTCCTAGTTTTGAGTATTCCATTAAATTCGGGGTTCCTGTAGTGAGGCTCGTTAGTGCTCGCAGTGTGGATATTGAAAAAGGGCGAGTGAGGAATGAAAACGAATATAAATTATTAGCACAAAATGGCAACACAGGGTATGGCTTGGGCAAGTTTAATGAGTCATTTCTCATTGCAACAAATGAGTCTGCTTGATGATTGAGAAGCAACATACAAAAGACGCGATAGATAACAAGGTGTTAATAGATCAGGCGCCTGAATGAAGCTGCATTGGGATAGGAGAAAGGTTCAGAGACAAAAGAGCTCTACATCAACGAGAAGTAGAGCTCTTTTTTAGGGGTTCTATAAACAAGTTCTGAGTATTGATTAAGTTACGAGGTCGCGTTGGTGTCAAAACCACCTTGAGATTGCGCCTGTCTTAGAGCTTCCTGCCTTTGAACTTCTTTCTCAGTTAATACTGGTTGAAGCGTTTCCTCAGAGGCTTGAGGAGAGAAAATGAAATATTTATTAATCGTCATAACTGTGTCTCCGTGTAACGTATGACAGATTCTGCATCAAGGATAAATTGTGATCATCATCCACTTTGTACTTTTTTTAGGCTGAGAGCGGAGGGCGTAGAATGCGTACAAAGCGATCGCTTATCATCCGTATGCAATGTTGAACTGACGAAACCCTCTGTTTTCAAGTATAGGAAGCGCATCTAATTTCGCACAACAATGATTTAGAGCAATTACATACATGGTCAGGGGCGTAAGATGGAAAGCCTCGCGACTGACTCTGCGTACGTATTTGTCTAAAAATACATCGCTTATCTATCTTAATAATTAGGTCAGTAAATCAATTACTTAATCCATGGTGAGATGAATTATGGAAAAGCTTGTAGAACGTTTCCTGAATTACGTTACTTTTGATACTAAATCCGATCCTTCTAATCAGCAATGCCCAAGTTCACCGGGTCAAATTACTTTTGCTGAAGCCTTAAAGTTAGAATTGGTTGCATTAGAGTTAGTTGATGTGTCTTTAGACGAAAATGGCTATTTGATGGCGAAACTGCCGTCGAATGTCGATTATCCAGTGCCTGCGATTGGCTTTGTGGCGCATATGGATACCGCTCCTGATGCTTCAGGAGCAAATGTGAAACCACAAGTGATTAAAGATTACCAAGGTGGAACGATTGAATTAGGTGAAAGTGGCGAGAGTTTGAACCCAAGCCAATACCCAGACCTTGATTCTTTACATGGTCACGACCTTATTACGACTGACGGCACAACTCTGCTTGGTGCCGATAACAAAGCGGGCATCGCTGAAATCATCAGTGCGATTGCTTACCTGAAAGCGAATCCAGACATCAAACATGGCGACATCTGCATTGGTTTCACACCGGATGAAGAGATTGGCCGCGGTGCGAACCTGTTTGACGTTGAAAAATTTGGCGCCGAGTGGGCGTACACCATCGATGGTGGGCCAGTAGGGGAGTTGGAATTTGAGAACTTTAATGCCACGAGCGCTGATGTTATCTGTCATGGCGTGAACGTTCACCCAGGTACCGCCAAAGGTAAAATGGTGAACTCAATGAACATTGCAGCGCAATTCCAACTGATGATGCCTGCACAAGAAACACCAGAGTGCACAGAAGGTTATGAAGGTTTTTACCACCTGAAGTCGGCTGAAATGGGGGTGGCTCGCTCTGAACTGGGATACATCATCCGTGATTTTGAACGTGAGGGTGTAGAAGCGCGTAAGGCATTCATGCAACAGAAAGTGGATGAGCTGAATGAGCGTCTTGAGAAAGGCCGTGTTGAGCTGGTGCTAACCGATAGCTACTTCAATATGAAAGAGATGGTTGAACCGCATCAACATATTATTGAATTAGCGAAGCAAGCGATGATTGAGTGTGATGTTGAGCCAATGATCAAGCCTATCCGAGGTGGTACAGACGGTGCTCGCTTATCTTTCATGGGGCTACCGTGTCCGAATATCTTTACCGGTGGCTACAACTTCCACGGTATTCATGAGTTCATTACCATTCAAGGCATGGAACAAGCGGTAGAAGTGATCGTGAAACTCTCTCAACGTACCGCTATTCACTATCAAAAATAGCCGTCTAAAACGCGATATCTCTTTGTATTTTTGAGAGTATTCATTAATACTCTCTTTAAGTATAAGGGAGTACGCGATGAAAAAGTTAGTTTTACTTTGCACCCACTTAGCCGTGGGTGCTTTTGGTTTTGGGCTTGGTGTCTACGCACTACCTATCTTGATTGAGCCTGATTCTCCTTCCTCAAGTTCTGTTGAAGCGATCAGTCAGCAGGCGATCTATACAGGTGAGTTCACCAAAGACCGACAAGACAGTGACTTTTTGCATTGGGGAGAGGGCATCGTCTCTGTCTCTGAAAGTGCGATAGCTTTTGAAGGTGAATTGGCGCCGGGGCCGGATTATAAGGTTTACCTATCACCTAAGTTTATTGAAACCGAACAGGCATTCAATGACAGCAAGAGTGAGTTACTGAGAGTCGGAGATGTAAAAACATTCGACCGATTTATGGTTAACCTCCCAGAAGGTACTGATCTTAATCGATTTAATACGGTTGTGATTTGGTGTGAAACTTTTGGCCAATTTATTACTTCTGCCAAGATAAAATGATAGCCTTACTAGGGCGTGTTGATCTTTCGAACAAAATTTAACCGCGAAAGGTCAACTCGGCCTAATAGCTGATAAAAGCATGAAAAGGAGCGCTCTATTTTTGAGTGCTTTTTTATAATGCGTTTATTGGATTGAGTCAGTCGCTGTAAAGCTCATCGCTTTAATGATCGTCGTTATAAAGCTTAATTGTTGTAATACAAAGGAATAAATAATGGAAAAGATGTGTCAAGTAATAGATTTCTTACTCGCTAATAAGTTTATTTTTAGTGTGCTGATCATCTGCATTATATTAATAATCCGACGAATCACTTTGTCTCGAATCCGTGGTGATGTCGCTTTTCTTAGTGAAGACCAACGTAACTGGATGTCACGTACCAAAAACGGCACATTCGCGATTATTGTTGTGACGTTATTCGTGCTGTGGAAATCCGAAATCAGCGAATTTGCGCTGTCTGTTACTGCTATTGCGGTTGCGATAGTCGTGGCTTCAAAAGAGATCATTCTCTGTTTTACTGGCTCTATTCAGCGTGCGAGTTCTCGCTCATTTCGAATTGGTGATTGGATTGAAGTGGGCAAAATCAGCGGTGAGGTGATTGAGCACAACTTGATGGCGACTGTGATTCAAGAAATCGATTTGTATCATGGGCAATATCACTTCACTGGCAAGACTGCCACGCTGCCTAATAGCATGTTCTTCACTTATCCGGTAAAGAACCTCAACTTCATGAAGCGCTATGTTTATCATAACTTTTTTGTGACGGTGAAAGACTTTGTAAACCTATACCCTATGGTGCCGGGTCTTATCGTGAAAATTGAAGAGCATTGTGAAGAGTTTATCGATGTTGCCCGTCGTTACAATGGTGTGATCGAAAAGCACGCCGGTGTTGACCTTCCGGGTTCTGAGCCTCACATCCATATCACAAGCAGTTCGACAGGTGAGCAAGAAGTGCACTTTATGATCTTCTGTCCGACCGAAAAAGCGATTCATTTAGAGCAAGATATTCGTAAAGATTTCATGGAAGCTTACGCGTTGGCATTTCCCTCAAGTGACTAATACGATGCTGGAAGCTAACAAGTCCGAATAAAAAGAAAGCCGAGAGCGATAATATCGACTCTCGGCTTTTTTGTATTTGAGATCTAGACTTAGACCTGAGACCTAGCGTTAGAGATTAATCCAGGTCAGCGAGTGGCAACCAGTCTACTTCTACACCAGCTTGCTCAAACATATCTTGGCTTATCTTGATCTTATCTCCCCAACGAGAAAGGAAATCTTCACTTTGCTCTGGGCAATGTACCGCTGAAATTCCAGTTTGGATGATTTTTGCTGCACAGTTCGGACAAGGGAAGTGAGTGACCCAAACTTCACAACTGTCTAAATCACGTTTAGCAAACAAGATTGCATTTTCTTCAGCGTGAAGTGTCTTGAGGTATTTCATCTCGCGATCGTCAGTATCCGCACTATCAGACACGCCATGTGGGTAGCCATTAAAGCCAACTGAAACAATACGGTTGTGCTTAGTGATGACGGCGCCGACTTGAGTTGAAGGATCTTTACTCCAAGAACCGACCAATTCCGCCATTTGATAGAAACGTTTAGCCCATTTTGAAATCATGAGAATTCCTTAACAATTAAATGTGAATGCTTATCTGCCCGACAATACATGATGTTAGACAATATCCATAGAGAACAAAAGCTGAGAGGTTGATTTACTTAGAAATTGTAACGCGTTTGTAATTACTTTATAAGCACTTAGTTTCAATTAACATATTGATACACTTTGGTTCGTTATAATTGATATTCCTCGGACAATAGTAACGGGTGTGTTACGTAAATTTTATACTGTTCAAATACTAACAAGTGACGGTATAACTATGCGTAAAAAGTTGATCCTTACGGCTCTTGCAAGCTCTCTTATTCTTGCTGGATGTGGGCAAGATGCTCAAAATGCCAAGCAAGCGCCTCTACCTCTCGTAGCAGTACAGGATGTTAGCGTTGTTTCTCACCAGCAAAGTAAGTCGTACATCGGTCGTATTGAAGCCGTTGAAGACACGGCTATCACAGCGCAGGTTTCTGGCTATCTACAAAGCCGTCATTTCAATGAAGGTCAAATGGTCGAAAAGGGGCAATTACTGTACTCCATTGAACCCTCTTCATTTGAAGCTGAAGTAGCAAGCGCAAAAGCGTCTGTTGCTCAAGCGAACGCGAACCTTAAAAAAGCCGAGCTTGATTTTAACCGAGGTAAGAACCTTCTCCCTAAGGGGAGTATTTCTCAATCGGAATTTGATGCATTGACAGCAAACTTATTGGGTTCTCAGGCACAGCTTGAAGCAAGTCAAGCACAACTCAATGCAGCCAATGTCCAGCTTTCTCATACCAAAATTATTGCGCCTTTCTCTGGACGAATCAGTGACACCAAAGTGAGCACGGGTGATCTGGCTTCACCGTCTTCAGGTGTATTAACCACCTTGGTTAGCCTAGATCCAATCCATGCATCGTTCAGCATCAGTGAGCGTGAGCGTATTGAGCTGGGTATGGATCGTATCGAAGGCGACGGCAGCAGCGATTCTGCAGGTGTTGAAGTTCAGATCATGCTTGAGAATGGTGAAGCGTTCGAACATCTAGGTCAGCTTGATTTCTTGGGTAACCGTATCAACCTCAATACTGGTACGATCGCGATGCGCGCCATTGCTGATAACCCGAACCAGCAATTACTTCCAGGCCAACACGTTCGCGTTGATCTACGTGAAAAGCAATCTATTGATGTTGTGACTATTCCGCGTCGTGCAGTTCAAACCGACCTTGAAGGTGACTTTGTGATGGTTTTGGTTGAAGGCGAGAGTGCGCCTGTCGCTGAGCGTAGAAACATCGAGATGGGTAGACAAGTTGAAGGTGGTGTGATTGTTCACTCTGGACTAGAGAAGGATGACGCAGTTATCACTCAAGGCTTACAGCGTGTGCGTAATGGTATGTCTGTTCGCATTCAACCTACTGCTGAACAAGCTGAGTAAGGGGCTTATTTATGTTGAGTCGTTTCTTTATTCAAAGGCCTAAGTTTGCCCTTGTCATATCCATAATATTAACGCTGGCGGGTGCGATCTCTCTCGCTATCTTACCAGTGGCCGAATATCCAAAAATTAGCCCACCATCGGTCAGTGTGTCGGCATTCTACACGGGTGCGAGTGCTGAAGTGGTGGAACAGGCGATAGCCGACCCCATAGAGACATCGGTGAATGGCGTAGAAGATATGATCTACATGTCTTCTAAAAGTGCTAATGATGGTTCATACAACCTTAACGTGACCTTTGATGTCGGTACTGATGCTGATATGGCTCAGGTCAACGTTCAGAACCGCGTTGCTCAGATCGAATCGAAACTTCCACAAGAAGTAAGAATGGTGGGTGTAACGGTCAAGAAGCGTTCACCTGACCTATTGATGGTATTGAACTTCTACTCGCCGAACGGAGAGTACAATGACCAATTCCTTATCAACTACGTGAACTTGAACATTAAAGACCAATTGGCTCGTGTGAAGGGCATTAGTGAAGTTAACGTGTTGGGTGGTGGTGAATACGCGATGCGTGTTTGGTTAGATCCTGAAAAAATGGCTAACCTCAATATAACTACCTCTGATGTGAATCGCGCTTTGGCGGAGCAGAACGCTCAAGTCGCAGCTGGCCGTATTGGAGCTGCACCTTATAACAACGCGCAAGAAGTGCAATTCAACTTGGTAACAAAAGGCCGATTAGAAACGGCTGATGAGTTTGAAAATGTTGTGCTTCGTGCAAATCAAGACGGTTCAACGGTTTATTTAAAAGACGTTGCACGTGTTGAGCTAGGTAAAAAGTTCTACGATGGTAACGGTAAATACCGTGGTCAAGACGCTTCAATCGTAACGCTGTCACTTCAGTCAGACGCTAATGCGCTGGAAAGTGGTAAAGCAGTCATGGCGATGCTAGACAACCTAAGCAAAAATTTCCCTGAAGGCGTTGCTTACGAGGCGAGTTACGACACCACACTCTTTGTTGCTGAGTCGATTAAAGGCGTAGTTAAAACACTCATCGAAGCAATTTTGCTGGTTATCGCAGTAACGTACTTGTTCTTGGGCAGTGCCCGTGCAACCTTGATTCCTGTGGTTGCGATTCCGGTATCTTTGATTGGTACTTTTGCGATCATGCAGATGACCGGCTTTACCATTAATACAGTAACCCTGTTTGGTTTGATTTTGGCGATTGGTATCGTAGTAGATGATGCGATCTTGGTTATCGAGAACGTCGATACTACGATGGCCAAAGATCCTACCATTTCACCGCGAAAAGCAACGCTTATCGCAATGAAAGAAGTTACGGGGCCAATTGTTACCTCAACCTTGGTTCTGTTAGCGGTATTCATCCCAGTAGCGATGCTGCCAGGTATTACCGGCATTATGTATCGTCAGTTCGCTCTGACCATCTGTATTGCGGTTGTGATCTCTTCTATTAACGCTCTAACGCTGTCACCAGCATTGTGTTCATTGGTTCTTAAGCAGGGCGGTGGTAACACAGCACGTTGGTACCAAGCGTTTAACCGTGGTCTTGAATCTGTAACCAACAAATACGGTCAAATTGCAGGCTTCCTTGTGAAAAAGGGTGTTCTGCTGTTTACCTTCTTTGTTGTGGCACTAGCAGCGGTAACTTACTTTGCGAAAACCACGTCTACGGCTTTCGTACCTCAAGAAGATAAAGGCATCTTGCTGGTTAACGTGCAGCTTCCTGACGCGGCATCGCTGTCTCGTACAGAAGATGTGACAGAGCAGTTACTAGAGATGGTTGAGCAAGAGCCGGGCGTAGATGGTGTGACACTGGTTAACGGCTATGCATTCATGACGGGCGCTTCAGCTTCGAATGGTGCGTCGATGTTCATCAAGCTCCACGATTGGGACATGCGTAACGCACTGGACGGTCAACATTCAGCGCAAGCTATCTCACAACGTATTAATGGCCGAGCGGCAACAGAACTGCCTCAGGCGATTGTATTTGCAATGGGACCTCCAGCTGTACCGGGCATGGGTGCTGCGTCTGGTTTTGAGTTTGTTCTCGAAGATACATTAGGTCGTAGCCGCACTGATCTAGCGATGGTCATGAATGACGTGATTGCTGAGGCAAACAAACAGCCTGAGATTTCACATACCTTCAGTACCTTCCGCGCTAATGTACCTCACTACTATGTCGATATTGATCGTGAGAAAGCGCAACAACTTGGTATTCCGCTGTCGGAAATATTCCAAACGCTACAAGGCAATCTTGGATCAATGTACGTGAATGACTTTACCATGTTTGGTAAGAATTTCCGTGTCACCATGCAAGCAGACAGTGAACACCGTAGCAGCATGGATGACCTACAACGATTCCACGTGCGTTCGTCTAATGGCGAGATGATCCCGTTAAGCACATTGGTGACTTACGATCAGATCTTTGAACCAGACGTAGCATGGCGTTACAACATGTACCGCAGTGCGGTGATTCAAGGCCAACCAGCACCGGGTTACTCAAGCGGTGATGCGATTGCTGCAATGGAACGTGTCGCAGCTGACGTGCTGCCTCAAGGCTACCAGTACGAATGGACAGGCATGGCTTATCAAGAAGTATTGGCAGGCAACCAAGCGATCTTTGCTTTTGCACTGGCTCTGATCTTCATCTATCTGTTCATGGTGGCGCAGTACGAGAGTTGGACAATCCCTATAGCGATTATCTTAGTGGTACCGGTTGCAACCTTAGGTTCTTTCTTGGCGCTGAACCTGACAGGCACACCGCTGAATCTCTATGCACAAATTGGTTTGGTTCTCTTGATAGCTTTGGCCGCGAAGAACGCAATCTTGATTGTTGAATTCGCAAAGGTTGAGCGTGAAGAGAAAGACGCACCGATTGAAGATGCGGCGGTGAAGGGCGGTACGCTGCGTTTTCGTGCTGTGAACATGACGTCTTGGTCATTCATTTTAGGTATATTCCCGCTTATCTTCGCTGCGGGTGCTGGTCACGTGAGTCAAAACTCATTGGGTATTTCTCTGATTGGTGGCCTGCTATGTGTGTTGTTAGCGGGTACGTTCCTAATCCCTGGCTTCTATGCATTCGTGCAACGTAAGCGTGAGAAGGCACACGGTGGCAATACCAAGTTGATTCCACTGGACGATGAATAGGGAAGTTAGTGTCTTGTAGGATGAGCCCTTTACAAGGTTTCTCCTTGGTAATTGATTTCTTGTAAAAACGAAGGCTTAGCATTGTGCTAAGCCTTTTTTATTCCACTTGTGAATAAAGAATCTGTTTATATAATGAAATGTTTATTATAAGGTAGAGTTAATACTCCAATTAAAGCTCTCCAATAAAATGGTGTTTTATTTTTAGGTTGTTGTTTTTGTTGGATATATAAGTGTTTGGCTAACACTTGTATGCTCGAAAGTATTTGCACAATAGTGTGAAGTGTTTCAAAATTACCAAGTTATATTGAAATATTTTGTGCATTGAGGTTCTTATGAAAGTCATTGATTTATTTAAACACCGAGGCGACAGCGTGTCTTCGCAACACTCAGAGTTTATGCAATGGATGTCTCCAGCTCTTAGAGATTACTGGGGAGACTTTCTGAATCGCACGCAAAATAGTCATTTCTTTGCGTGGGTTCGTGATCACCACAAACCTGCTGTCAATGAAGATGCGCCAGAGATGCCTGTTGAACCACAGATCGTACTTAAGCCAGAAGCACAACTTGTATTTGATGAGCTTGAACAGCAGATCGGTGAAGTGATCCATACTGGTGATTGGATCAATGTAAGCCAAGACAGAATCAACCAGTTTGGCCTCGTTACTGAAGATATGCAGTGGATTCATACAGAGCCTTCTAAGGCTGAAACAGATTCTCCGTTCAAAACAACCATTGCACATGGTTTTCTGACTTTGTCTCTGCTTCCTCGACTGACAGACAGTGTTGATCCTGACAAATCTCAATTCCCAACGGCGAAGATGGTTGTAAACATTGGTCTTAACCAAGTACGTTTCCCATACCCTGTAAAATCGGGCAGTAACGTTCGCGCTAAAAGTACGCTAACAAAAGTAACGCCAATTAAGAAAGGCCTAGAGATTGAACGCGAAATCCGCGTAGAGATCGAAGGCATCCGTCGTCCTGGTGCTGTGATTGTTTCGGTGATTCAACTTCACTTCTAGAGCTTTTTTATAAGTAGAATTGCTTTTAGCGAAGATTATAGATTCAAAAAAAGAGAGAGCTTAAGGCTCTCTCTTTTTGTTTTTGTCTATCAAGGCGATATCATCAGCATCCTAACAACATCACAAAAGTCGTTATCTTACTTGATACGCGTGTAGTTACTTAATGTGTTTGTAGCTACTTAATGCGTTTGTAGCTACTTAATGCGTTTGTAGCTACTTAATGCGTTTATAGTTACTTGATGCGCGTGTAACCGTACTCTTCGATAAGATCTTGCCCTTGTTTTGACTTCACGAACTTAATGAAATCTTTGCTCTCGTCAGAAACTGATTCAGTTTTGTGCAGCAATAAGAATGGGCGAGCCAATTCATAACTGTGGTTGGCGATGTTCTTAGATGTCGGCTCAACTCCTTCAAATGTGATTGCTTTGATCGAACGGTCGATAGAGCCAACAGAGATGAATCCAATCGCATGTGGGTTATGGTTAACAATCGTTTTTACCATGCTGTTGCTGTTTACAACCAAGTTATTTGGGTTGATGTCAGACACTAGACGGTCGTTAATGATTTTAGTCAAACCAAGTAAGCTCTCGAAGCTGTAACGTGAACCCGAAGAAGCTTCACGAGTTACAACTGCGATAGGTTGATCCGCACCACCTATGGCTTTCCAGTTTGTGATTTTTCCTTTGTAGATATCGAATAGCTGTTCACGTGTAACGTTGCTTACACCGTTTGAACGGTTAGTCACGACGGCTAGGCCGTCAAAGGCAATTGGAAATACCTTCAATTTTTCGCCCTGTTCGCGGTCAGTTAAGTAACGTGAGCTCATACCAATATCAGCGACACCTTTATTGACCATGGTAATACCCGCTGTAGAACCGATGCCTTGAACCGCAATATAGTTATCAGGGTGAGTCTTGTTGTACTCCTCAGCCAATACATCCATCACACGTGATACGGAAGTGGAGCCCGAAATATTGGTTTCTTGTGCAAAAGCAGCGTGAGAAGACAGGGCTAAGGATAAAAGAGAGGCAAGCGCGACTCGTAACATAAACAACTCCTAGTTAATAACATTTGCCGGCTATGATAGGTCGGTTATATGACAATTTTGTGAAATTCTATCCGCTCAATGTGTCGCTATTAGCTTGATGAGTGAAAGCGAGTTAGGTTTACAAAAGCAGGATTCGTTTCTGGGAGCAGGACGGGTATTTTGTTTGCGCTAGTTCGCTAAAATGTTGGTTGAGTCCTAAGCTAAACAAAGGAATTCACTACTTAGAAGTTTCTATGAAGTTACAAGGGGTGTTATGTCCGTCATTCATATCGAACTGAATCGTCTTTTAATTGGAGCTGAGAAGCTCTGTACATCTCGAAATCGCAGTTTACCTGTCGAGCTAGGCAAATCCCTTTATGAAGAGTGTGAGGGTGGTGTGCTGTTTTCTCAGGCTCATTATCTGCTCGACTCATCTCATAGCGATTACACAAATGAGATCGCCTGCGTTAGTTTTGATGAGTCACTGTCATGTTGGTTGGTAATGGTGCCGCTAGAAGGTGATGTAGAAACCGATTCAGTAAATTGGGGGCCTTATCCTTACTTACCTCAATCGAAGGATCTTGATGCTATTTTGTCTGAAATAGAAAAAGACCCTAAATCGTACTTCTGGTCGTGATTATTCTGTTGAGATGTTTGCGAGGGGCTTGATACCTAAAACGAACAACTTTTTTTTAACTCACCACATTACAACCTATCTGAGTCACTAAAAACAGTCTACGTTAATAAAGCTTATCTGCGTCAGTAAAACGATCTATGTTACTAAAACTATCTGCATCACTATAAATGATGGATGTCACTTCAAATTATGCCAATAAGATTGCGTAGTTATACCAATCACAGTGAGTAAGTGATCAGTGATTTACTACGATTGGTATTAATAAGATTGTGAAACCAAAGACCGGAAATCTTTTGGTGTTTTACCGTGATAGGTTTTAAAGGCGGTACTAAAATGCGCCGCACTTTTAAACCCGGATTCATAAGCAATTTGAGTAATCGATTTGTTCGATGTTCTTAGTTGTGTGGCTGCGTGGGCGATTCGCTTTATCTTTAAGAGGTTTGAAAACGAAAGGTCTTCCGCCGATAAACGGCGTTTAAGTGTGGCTGGTGACATCCCCATATAGCTGGCTAGGGTATCGAGTGAGATATTATTTTCTATATTCTGTTCAATGTAATGGATGACCTTTTGTGTCACCGTCAATCTAGAAATTCGGCTAATAATCGCTAATAGTTCCGGATACTGCTCAACCATTAAAGACAGCAAACCTAAGCCTAGTTGGGTGAGTGCGTAATCATTCTGAGTCGATGAATTGGCCAGAGACATGATGAGCTCTTTCAATTGGCATATTTCGGTATCCGTTTGATTGAACTTAATGTACTTATCTGGAGTTTGAGTGGATTCTAAATCACTGAACTGATTTATGAACTTTTGGAAAATTGCCAAATCAAAATCTAAGCAAATCGCACTAAACTCACCATTTTCAGTGTCGACCGTGATGTCTTTAATCTGACCAGAATTGTAAAGCGTGAAATCTCCCGCTTTTAACGAGGCTTGGGTGCCATTGGGCAGCATAAAAGATATGCTTCCTTTCGATACCATAAAAATACCGTTTTTAGAGGCGGGGTAGCGTTCGCGTTTCCTGGGAATAAAGTTTCTGAATTGAGTGACCGTGATTGATGGCATAGTGAACTTCTTTGGCGTTGTAGATTAATTGCTTTTTTAAGTATTGTTTAAGCATGAGACATTTACAAAAAAGGCGCTAATAATTAGCGCCTTTAGAAGTAAACCTATTAGAAATTAGGCTTCGGTTTCATTTGTCGTTTCAGGCTCGCTAGGCAAGTCCGCAAAAACTTGTGTAGGTTTTGCTACCAAGTTACGGTTTTCCTGATTAACTTCTGAGAGAACTACTTCTAAAACGTCTCCCAGTTTGTATACCATTTCTTTATCGATAGATACAGTACCCATATCACCGTTGCACTCTATTCTCTCTTTATTATCAAGAATGAGAGAGCCAGGGATAAACGCCGCTGCACCATTGTCAAGTAGGCGTACACGCATACCTGCGCGGTTAATATCGAAAATCTCTGCTTGGAAACGAGTTTCTTCAACTGGAGCGTTCGCTAGAGTACGAGCATACAACCAATCGCCAACGTTACGTTCAGCCATACCGTGGTGACGGCGGTGCAGGGCAAGTTCATCACCAATGGTTTCGTCTGGTGTTTGAATTGGCGCTTTACCTAGGATGTGTGCTTTAAGCATGCGGTGGTTAATCATGTCACCGTATTTACGAATTGGAGAAGTCCAAGTTGCGTAAATGTCTAATCCCATTGCGTAGTGCGGCGCAGGTTCATTGCTGATCTCGCTGTATGCTTGGAATTTACGAATACGGTTGTCGTAGTAGCTGTTGTCTAAAGAACCTAACCAACGACGCAGAGTGGAAAAACCTTCTAGAGAAACGATCTGCTCTTCAGTGAACGGTGTTTCGGCTTCTGGGTTAACCAGCTCCAGAACGTCTGCTACTTTCTCAGCTTTAAAACCAGAGTGACAGTTAAAGACACCTTGGTTAAAGCTTTCTTTTAATACTCGACCTGCACAGATGTTCGCGCTGATCATCGACTCTTCAACCAACTTGTTTGCGCTACGACGCATGTCCGCGTGGATAGCGACAACATCGTTGTCTTCGCTTAGTTCAAAGCGGTAATCAGGGCGATCTGGGAACACAACCGCATTTGCAGAACGCCACGCTGAACGTGCTTGAGCAAATTGGTGAAGGTCAGAAACAATCGCAGCAATCTCTTCTGACGGTTGCCATTTCTCTGATGCACCTGTTTCTAGCCAGTCTGATACGTGGTCGTAAGCAAGACGAGCGTGAGATTTGATGTTTGCAGCGAAGAAGTTAATGTCATCACCGATAACACCATCTTTAGATACCGTTACTGTGCAGCAAAGTGCCGGGCGAACTTCGTTCTCTATGAGTGAACATAAGTTGTCAGCTAGATCGCGAGGCAACATTGGGATGTTACGACCAGGCAGGTAAATAGTGAAACCACGCTCGCGAGCCACTTTATCCATTGCATCATCTGGAGAGATGTAAGCGGTAGGATCAGCAATTGCGATAGTCAGTTCAAAATCACCGTTCTCTTTCTTCTTAGCGTAAAGCGCATCGTCCATATCTTTTGTGCTTTCGCCATCGATAGTCACAAAAGGGACGTGAGTCATGTCTACACGTTCAAGATCAGCGTCGTCTTTGATCTGCCAGTCGTCGATGCCTTCAGGTTCGCTGTTTGGTAGGTCATTTTGCGCTAGCGTTACCCACCAAGGCGCGATTTTGTCGTCAGCGTCTGTGATTTTCTCAGAGATTTGAGCCAAGAAGCCGTTGTCACCTTTTAACGGGTGTTGAACGATATGAGCAACAACCCAGTCGCCTTCTTTAAGCGTTTCAGGGTTCAAGCCCTTCTTTGCTTTCGCTTTAAGCTGCAGTTTTTTCAGTTGCGGGTGATCTGGAACAACGTTCAATCGACCTTTGAAAAGCTTAACTCGTGCAATAAAGCGAGTAAGACCCTGTTCAATCAACTCCTCTGGCTCTGCAACTTCGCGCTCTTTCTCTGTGCGAATGATGGCAATCACCTTGTCACCGTGCACACATTTTTTCATGTACGGCGGTGGGATGAAGAAGCTAGTTTTGCTATCGACTTCGAGAAAACCAAACCCTTTTTCAGTGGCTTTGATCGTACCTTCCTTTTTAGGGAGGGTTTCTTGGATTTGCTGTTTGAGTTGAGCGAGTAGAGGATTATCTTGAAACATTTTGACTTTTATCTATCGAGGACAATTGAGCACACTATAATCATTGCGAGGCTTGATTACTACTTAAAGGCGAAGTGAGCGTTAATTAATTGCCCTCTTATTTAACTAGGTCAATTTGCTAGAAGTTTGGTGCTGTGACGAGATATTCATCAAGTTTTGACGATATGATAGCCAGTGTTGATGTGAAACCGAAAAATATGTGATGTATTTCAATTTTTTCTGGCTTTTTTTATGCATTTAAGGAATAATCCGCCTCCCTTAGACGTCCCTAATGGCTTGAAGTGTTTTATTACTGCTTCGTAACTCTGAATGGAATCAGTATCTGATTGGATCAGTATTGGAATTGATAGAGCTCCCGGGACCTTTTGTTTACTTATATTTAGTGGGATCCCAATGTCCGAATCTGTAATTCAATTTAATGAATTAGCCCTAAACGAAAACATTCTTTCAGCTCTTGATAGCATGGGTTTCGTTTCTCCGACTCCAATCCAAGCAGCAGCTATTCCTCTTCTTCTTGAAGGCCGTGACGCACTAGGTAAAGCACAGACTGGTACTGGTAAAACAGCAGCATTCTCTCTGCCTTTACTTAACAAAATCAACCTGAACCAACATAAACCACAAGCAATCATCATGGCTCCTACTCGTGAGCTAGCGATTCAAGTTGCTGCGGAAATCAAAAACCTAGGCCGTGATATCAAAGGTCTTAAAGTTCTTGAAATCTACGGTGGCGCTTCAATTGTTGACCAAATGCGCGCTCTAAGCCGCGGTGCTCACATTGTTGTTGGTACTCCAGGTCGTGTTAAAGACTTACTAACTCGTGACCGTCTACACCTAGATGAAGCACATACATTTGTTCTTGATGAAGCAGATGAAATGCTAAAAATGGGCTTCGTAGATGACGTTACTTGGATCCTAGAGCAAGCTCCAGAATCTGCACAACGTGTACTTTTCTCTGCGACTATGCCTCCAATGGTTAAGACTATTGTTGACCGTTACCTACGTAACCCGGCTAAAGTTGACGTTGCTGGTACTAACCACACAGTTGACAAAGTAGCGCAGAACTACTGGGTTGTTAAAGGCGTAGAAAAAGACGAAGCAATGTCTCGTCTTCTTGAAACTGAAGAAACTGACGCGTCAATCGTATTCGTACGTACTCGTCAAGACACTGAGCGTCTAGCTGATTGGCTATCTGCACGTGGCTTCAAAGCTGCTGCACTGCACGGTGATATTCCTCAGTCTCTACGTGAGCGCACTGTTGATCACATCAAACAAGGTGTTATCGATATCCTAGTTGCAACTGACGTTGTAGCACGTGGTCTTGATGTTCCACGTATCACTCACGTATTTAACTACGACATCCCATTCGATGTTGAATCTTACATCCACCGTATTGGCCGTACTGGTCGTGCTGGACGTAAAGGTAAAGCGATCCTACTAGTTCGCACTAACCAAATCCGTATGCTTCGCACAATCGAGCGTGTAACTAAGTCTCAAATGGAAGAAATCCAACTTCCACAACGTGACGAAGTTGCTGCTGCACGTGTTGCTAAGCTTGGTGCTGAGCTTGAAACTGAGAAAGAGAGCAAAGCTCTAGAAAACTTCGCAGGTTTAATCTCTACACTACAAGAATCTCTAGAAGTTGATGCTGCTACTCTAGCTGCAATGCTTCTTAAGCGTCAGCAAGGTAAGAGCCCTCTATTCTACGTTGGCGAAGACCCAATGATCGCTGCTATTGAGCGTGATAAGAACCGTCGCAAAGAGCGTCGTGAAGACCGTGACAATGGTCGTGGCGATCGTAACTTCAATACGCAAGATTGGGATACGTACCAACTACAAGTTGGCCGTGAGCAAGGCGTTCAGGTTAAAGACATCGTTGGCGCACTAGCAAACGAACTTGGCCTAACTAAAGGTTCTATCGGTGCTATCAAGCTAGACCAAGGTTCTACTTACGTTCAACTGCCAAAAGCAATGAACTCTGAAACTGCTGGTAAGCTAAGCAAACTTCGTATTCGTCAAAAAGAAGCTGGCGCTGTAGTTGTTGATTTCAACGACTTCCGTGAGCCTCGTCGTGGCGGCGGTCGTGATGGCGGTCGTGGCGGTCGTGATGGCGGCGGCTACCGTGGTAACCGTGAAGGCGGTAATCGCGAAGGCGGCAATGGCGGTCGTGGTGGCTACCGTGGCAACCGTGACGGCGCACGTGATGGTAACTCAGCTGGCGGCCGTGATGGCGAGCGTCGTTTCGACCGTAACCGTGGTGGCGATCACCGTGGTAACCACCGTGGCGAACGTGGCCATGGCAACGCAGCAGGCAATGGCGGCAACCGCGGTCGTCGTCCAGAGCGCAACGAAGGTTAATCAACCTTTAGTTTTAAGTGAAACTTACAAGCCAAGTGCTTATAGGTGAATAGCTTAAATAGCGAATTTAAAAGCCGAGCTTAGTGCTCGGCTTTTTTGTGCCTGCTATTTGAACTTAAGCTTTGGTTAGTTCTATATATTCGGCAGCTTACTTCAACTAAACGTCGTCCCTATATCTAATGTTAGCGCCTAAACTTAGCTGTATCGCGTTCTAATTCTATATTGAAATAACGTGCTACAAGATACTAAAACAATGAGTGAAGGCCATCTAAGCGACGTTACAGTTCATTTATTCGTAGAGTTGTACTCGAATGCAATTAAAAGAAGATCGGATTTCGTCGTTCACTATTCCCAACTCTTGTGATCTTTTTGATGCAAACATTGAGCAATTGAGCAATTGAGCAATTGAGAAATCGAGCAAAAAGTTATCGGCAATGATAAGCAGAGAAAAGGGAAGGGGGCTAGGCGGATTACGTGCATTGGTTCGATTCACTCTAGTTAACTTAATCGAGTAGAAATTAGGGCGTGTTGATC